>CATPBV010000036.1 GCA_955652345.1 uncultured Solirubrobacteraceae bacterium
GAACAGTCGATAGTCGCCGGCGATCGCGCGGCGTTCACGCAGGCGTGCCGCTACCCCGACGGGAGCAACGTGCTGCGCGCCGCGATGCTCGAGCTACGCGGTGGGCAGATCGCACGCGAGACCGGCGTCCAAGCCTGGGACGCGTAACCCCAAGTGCAGCCAGGACGGGGCCCGCGCCGGAGCGGGCCCCGTCCGGCGCACCGTCGCTACCAGCTCCCGCCGTGGCAATCGCTCGCGGGATCGGAGCCCGCGCAGGTCCGCTGTAGGGCGCCATTGCTGCCGCCCGACAGCATGAACGCTTCTCCGGATCGCGAGTGAGCAGTGATCGTGTAGCTCTGAGCGGCGAGCTTGAGTTGCACTTTTCCGGGCCCTGAACCGAGCGGCGGGGCGCCGCTCCCGAGCGCGTTCGTGAGATCGCAACCGGCGTACGTTTGGGCGTCCACGTAGCACGTCTCCAGCGCTGTCAGGGTGGTACGCGCAGCGGCCCTGGCGGCGGCGTCCTGCTGCAGCGCGGCTGCGCTTCCGCCAGGCGTTGTAGCTGTACTGGTCGGAATTGCGACGGGCGCGATCGCCGTCGAGCCGCCGTTGCCGCCACCGCAGGCCGCGATCAGACCGCACGACGCAAGCAGGAGTAGGGATCGTTTGAGCATCGGTTAGGTTCCGTCCTTTCCGGTGGGCATCGAGCGCGCACTCACCAAAGACGCGCGCCCCGGTCAAGTATCGACCGCTACGAGCTGAGGTTTGAGCGTCGAGGCGCCCGCGTCGGCGCCAGACGATCTACAGCGGACTCCTGCTCGGCCTCACTGGGTACACGCTCGGATGCCTGCACAGGCTGAACTTGCCGCTGTAGTAGACGAGCCGCGATGTGCTGTTCGGTGGGAAGACCCGGATGCCGAATGCGGACAGCGAGTGGCCCGGGCAGAAGGCGCCGAGGGCGTAGTGGAACGTGAACCACGCGCGTTGCCACGGGTGCAGAACGACGTTGCGCTGCGTAAAGCCCGTCTGCCGGACCACGTTGACATTGATCGGGTTGGCATGGCTGTCGAGTAGCCCGACTCCCGGGAAGCCTTGGAGGTGGCAGGTCGCAGGGCCGACGTTGCGGAGCGTCATGTCCCAGTAACGGTTACCTGTCGCAGCCCCGACAGGCGGCACGAAGTCGAGCCTCAGATTCGATGTCGCGCAGCCCGGCGTCGACGCGCCGGAGCCAAGCGCCGGCACCGCAAGCGCACCCCCTGCGATGAGCAGCGCAGATGCGACGCCGAAGAGCAACGCGACCAAGCGCTTGTTGACGCCGGAACGCTGGCGAGCAGGCAAAGACATAGTGGACCTCGCTTCTCCCCCGGCCCGACGCTTACGGTTCTCGCAGCCTATACACGGCGCCGAGCGACGGTCAAGGCTCGCAGCGGTAGAAATCCAAGCCATGGCCACGCCCGACGCAACCATCGTCGACGCCGGTGGCCGCGATCTGCGCGTGTCGAACCCGGATCGGGTCATCTTTCCGGCGACCGACCGCGCGGACCCGGTCACGAAGCTCGACATCGTCAGCTACTACCTCGCAGTCGCCGACGGGATCATGCGCGCGCTCGAGCGGCGACCGACCACGCTCGAGCGATGGCCGAAGGGCGTGCACCCTGGCATCGTCCTCTCGACGCGCGAAAAGGGGGGCGGCGACGCCTTCTTTCAGAAGCGCATTCCACGGGGAGCTCCGGACTACGTGCAGACGGCGACGATCCAGTTCCCATCGGGGCGCCACGCGGACGAGATCTGTCCAACCGAGATCGCGGTCGTCGGCTGGGCGGCACAGATGGGCACGATCACGTTTCACCCGTGGCCGGTTCGAAGTGACGACGTCGACCATCCCGATGAGCTGCGCCTCGACCTCGACCCGCAGCCCGGTACCGACTTTGCCGACGCTGTGCGGGCCGCCGGAGCGGCGCGCGTGCTGCTGGACGAGCTCGGCTACACCGGGTTCCCGAAGACATCTGGGGGGCGCGGGGTTCACATATACGTCCGAATCGCGCGGGACTGGACGTTCACCGACGTCCGCCACGCCGCGATCGCGTTCGGGCGTGAGCTCGAGCGGCGTCTTCCCGACCTCCTCACCACGAAGTGGTGGAAGGAGGAGCGCGGCGAGCGCATCTTCATCGACTACAACCAGAACGCCCGGGACCGCACGATCGCCTCGGCGTACAGCGTTCGACCGAAACCGGGCGCGCCCGTGTCCGCTCCGCTGGCATGGGAAGAGCTCACAAAGGTCGCACCCGAGGACTTCACGGTCGCCACGATGCCGGCACGCTTTGCCGACGTGGGCGATCGCCACGCAGCGATCGATGATGTCGCTCACTCGCTGGCGCCGCTGCTGGAGATGTACGAGCGCGACGTCGCCGAGGGACAGGGCGACATGCCTTACCCACCGGACTATCCGAAGATGCCCGGGGAGCCCAAGCGCGTGCAGCCCTCACGCGATCGCGACCGCCCGCGCTAGCGAGCTCGGCTACCGGGATTGAGGCAGTTTCGCCAGACCGCGGCGGAGGACCGGGGCGGACGGCGGCGGGACGACCGGCCCGATGTCGCCGTCAGGCGCCTCGTCGAGGTCGACGATCACAGGGGCGTGGTCGCTGGGCCCGTGACCCTTGCGGGCGTGCCGGTCCACCCACGCGGCCCGGACCCGCTCGGCGACGGGCGGCGTCGCGAGCACAAGATCGATCCGCATCCCGAGGTCTTGATGGAACATGCCTGCCCTGTAGTCCCAATACGTGAATACGCGTTCCTTTGGCCAGCGATCGCGAACGACGTCGCGTAGGCCGAGCGCCTGTAGCTCGGACAGCGCCGCGCGCTCGGGCGCCGTGACGTGGGTCTCGCCGACGTAGGCGTCGGGGTCGAACACGTCGTCGTCGGTCGGTGCGATGTTCATGTCGCCGCAGACAATCGTGGCTCGAGGGCCGGCAGCGACCATGTCGCGGAGCGAGCCGAGCCATGCGAGCTTGTAGCGGTAGTGCTCAGAGCCGGGGACGCGCCCGTTCGGTACGTATACCGAGACCACCCGGATCCCACCGCACGTCGCCGATACCGCGCGGGCCTCCGGATCGGGGAAGCCGGGGGCGCCGGCAAGCCCCGCCACAACGTCCTCGAGCCCGACCCGGGAGACGATCGCGACACCGTTCCATGTCGCCTCGCCGTGCACCGCGGCGATGTAGCCACGATCGGACAGCTCATCGCCGAGCAGCTCGGCGAACGCGTCGTCGCCGATCTTGGTCTCCTGCAGACAGACCACGTCTGGCTGTCGCTGATCCAGCCACGGAAGCAGCCGCGGCAAGCGCTGCTTCAGCGAGTTGACATTCCAGGTCGCTATCCGCACGCCAAGATCACGGTAGCGGCGCTCGTCAGCTCGTCTGGCCGAGCGCAGCCCGCAGGGCAGCGATGTCGGCCGCCCCGAACACCACGCGGTTCTGCGTGGCGACGTAGACGAGATCGAGGTTGACCCCGGCCCGGGCGATCCTGCGCGTCAGGTCGGCCAGCACTCCGGGGCGGTCTTCGACGTTGACGACGACGACCTCGCGCTCGCGCGTGACCGCCAGATGCGAGATCGCGAGCGAATGCTTCGCTGCCTCGGCGTGCGGGACGAGGATGTGCAGCTCGGCTCGCTCGCCTGATCCAATGCAGGTGGCGGCCGCGATGTTCACGCCGGCATCGCTGATTGCGGCGGCGATCCGCGCCAGGGCGCCGGGACTGTTCTCGATGTCGATGACCAGGTCGAATGCCATCTGCGTGCTGCGGAGTCAGCCTACTTCGTCATCGGCAGTCGACGATGGACGACCCGCGCCGGCAACCGCTGCCCCCTGCGCTGGTTCGGAGTTGCATGCTGGGCGCCGCTCTGGAAAGAATACGTCGCGACGGGCAAACGACAGTGCCGGGTACCCGACCAGCAAGCCGGGCGGCACCACCCATGCCGACTCGCTCTCCGGCAACCTGTGCGTGGACAGCACGATCGCCAACTACCTGACGACGGGCGCGCTGCCACCGCGCAAGCACGATGCGCTGTGGGACGCCACGTGCGCACCGCTGCCCGTGCCGGTGCCCCCGGGCGCCTCGTCGGGCGCCTCGAGCAGCTCACAGTCAGCGAGCGTACGGGCGTTCAGCCGAGCGGCTAACAGGCTCGGGCTGCCCGCAGTCGAGCTTCGCTGAGAGGCGGATATGCCGTGGGCCTGGGCCCCTCCCGGGGCCGGGCCCACGGCGCCTGTCCAGGTTCATCTGCGCCAGCGGATCCAGGTCCCGTGCCCGTCGGTCCATGCGACCGGTCGCCCATCGATGCACATCAGGAAGTCATCGCCGCGCATGCGTTCGCGGATGATCTGGGCCGCGACCCCAGGAATGAGCTCTGGCCCTTCGTTGGCTATCCAGACCGCGCCGACCTCCTTGACCGTACGCGCGAACTCCGAGCGGTCGGAGGACTTCGAGACGTAGGGGAGGACCGCCGTGTGGAACACCACCAGCGTGGCCTCGGCCGGGGCCGACGCGGCGAGCGCGGGCAGATCCGCGCGCAGGTCGCCCTTGACGACGCGCGGCGGATCGGTACGGGCGATCTCGATCGCGGCCCGCAGGAGGGGCAGGCGGTACTCCTCTCCGGGCCACACAAGCGCTTCGAGCCAGCGGACCTCTGACTCATCGCCGAGGTCGACGGGATCGAGGTCGAGGCCCGCGCGCCACGCCACGTCGACGTTGCGGCGCGGGAGCGGGGTCCCCTCCCCCGGACGACAGCTGAACACGGGCGGGTCCGGGCCGCGGGACTCGCGCGGCTCGATCCGCACGCTCCCGTAGTGGTAGGCGTAGCGATCCGGCAGCAGACACAAGCCGGCGGCCGCGCCCACCTCGAGCAGCGCCAGCGGCTGCGGAAGCTGCGCCAGAACCGGCAACAAGGTCGCGCACCGCGCGGGCTCGTTGGTCTGCGTCCGGCGCGCCCGCATGGTCGCCGCGATCTCGTCAGCATGGTCGCGCACGAGCTCAATGAACTCCGCCGGTTCGGCCGGGGTGCCGTACAGGTAGCGCACGACCCCGAGAAGCAGATTCGGCTGGCGCTTGGCGGGCGGCAGCTCACCGAGGAACTCCACGATCCCTCGATCTATGGCGAGCGCCGCGGCGATCCGCGCGTACAGCGGCGAACGTCCAGCCGCGTCGACCCTCGCGAACGATTCGTAGCGGGCGGCGATGTCCCGCCGCCCGATCGAGGCCTCGAGCATCCTGGCGAGGCTATCTTTGCCGCGGTGCAGAACGACCGATCTATCGAGGGCTTGGTCGCGATTGCGGTGTTCTTCGGCTCCGATGGCGAGCGGATAGATCGCGTGAAGGTCTACCGCGAGGGCAGCGCCCAGGTCGAATAGCTTCAGACTTGCATGCCGTTTCCGGCGGGCGCGATACTGGGCCGATGCCAGATCGGAACGTCCTCGGTGGGCCGCTCGAGAGCTGTGGAACCGACCCTATGACCGGGTTCTTCCGAGACGGCTGCTGCCGAACCGGCCCTGAGGATCGCGGTAGCCACACGATCTGCGCGGTCGTGACCGAGGAGTTCCTGGAGCACCAGCGGAGCATCGGCAACGACCTGATCACCGCTGTGCCGTGGTTCAGTTTCCCGGGCCTGGTGCCGGGAGACCGCTGGTGCGTGACCGCCTCCAATTGGCTGCGGGCACACGAGGGCGGCGCCGCCGCGTACGTGGTGCTCGCCTCCACCCACGAGCGAGCCCTCGACATCGTTCCGCTGCAAGCACTGCAAGAGCACGCGGTCGACGTTCCCGCTGACCCGGGTCCGTTCGGCCCGTAGCGACGGTCTCGACCGCGTTTCTCAGCTATCTTGGCGTGCTAGATGCGGCCGCGCCCCGGTGGCCGGGACCCGATCGGAGGCTGGAGAGATGGCAGTGGAGACCCCCGTGCAGTTGGACCGCGAGCGGATTCGCGCGCTGACCGAACGTGAGACGGCGAAGCTCGACGCGCAGACGCCCAAGTCCGGCGAGATGTATCGCCGCGCGCGGAAGTCACTGAGCGGCGGAGTCGCTTCGCACTACCACGCCCGCGATCCGTGGCCGATCTATCTGACGACCGGCGAAGGGGCGGTGGTCTACGACGTCGACGGCAACCGCATGTGGGACTTCCACAACGGCTTCGGCTCGATGGTCCAGGGGCATGCCCACCCGGCGATCGTCGAGGCCGTCCGCGAGCGGGTGGCGCTCGGTACGCATTTCGCCGCGACGACCGAGGATGGGGTCTGGGTGGCCGAGGAGCTCCAGCGGCGCTGGGGCCTCGAGCGCTGGCGCTTCGTCAACTCCGGTTCCGAGGCGACGATGGACGCGATCCGGATCGCCCGGGGGCTGACCGGCCGCGACACGATCATGAAGATCTTCGGGTCCTATCACGGCCATCACGACGCCGTGATGGTCTCGATCGGCGTCGAATACGACAAGATCGGCGACCGCGAGAACTACGCATCGATCTCGTATGGCGCCGGGATCCCCCAGGCGATCGTGGATCTGACGATCGCCGTGCCGTTCAATGACGCGGGCGCGATGGAGCGCCGGATCAAGCGCCTGGACGCGGAGGGCCGCAAGCCCGCGTGCGTGATCATGGAGGCGGCGATGATGAACCTCGGGGTCGTCCTGCCGGAGCCGGGCTACCTCGAGGAGGTCCGCGAGATCACTCGCCGCCATGGGATCGTGCTGATCTTCGACGAGGTGAAGACCGGGCTGACGATCGCGGCGGGCGGGGCGACCGAGCGCTTCGGTGTCACGCCCGACATGGTCACGCTGGCGAAGTCGCTCGGCGGCGGCCTCCCGACCGGCACGATCGGCGGAACCGAGGAGGTTATGCGTATCGTCGAGGACGGAACCGTCTACCAGGTCGGCACCTACAACGGCAACCCGCTCGGGATGGCCGCCGCGCGGGCGAGCCTCTCCGAGGTGCTGACGCCCGACGCCTACCGGCACCTCGACGAGCTGAACGACCGGATCGTCTCTGGGTGTCAGGGAGTGATCGACCGCTACAACCTTTCCGGGTACGCGGTCGGCATCGCCGCCAAGGGGTGCGTCACCTTCTCCCCCGTGAAGGTCGTCGACTACGAGACGTTCAAGGCAAATCAGGACGTCGACGTGACCGAGCTGGCCTGGCTCTACAACATGAACCGCGGGATCTTCATGACGCC
>CATPBV010000037.1 GCA_955652345.1 uncultured Solirubrobacteraceae bacterium
GACCGCTGCCTCGACCACCGCCGGATGCGAGTACAGCGTCTCCTCCACCTCGGTGCTGTACACGTTCTCGCCGCCGGAGATGATCATGTCCTTCGCGCGGTCGACGAGGAACAGGTGAGCGTGCTCATCCAGGTAGCCGAGGTCTCCCGTCCGCAGCCAGCCATCGCCGAGTGCTCGCTGGGTCGCCTCCGGCTTGTTCCAGTAGCCGGGGGTCACGTTTGCGCCCCGAGCGCGAACCTCTCCGACCTCGCCCGCAGGCAGCGGCACACCTTCATCCTGGTCCACGATCTCAAGCTCGATCCCGACCGCCGGCTGTCCACATGAACGAGCCCGCGGCGTGTCGAGCAGGAGCTGCTCATCGGGGAGCAGCGTCAGAATCGGAGCGGTTTCGGTCAGTCCGTAGATATGTAGTAATGACGCATGGCGGAATTCTGTGACCGTCCGGCGAAGGACCGCGGTGCCGACGGGCGAGCTGCCGTGGCTCAGCCAGCGCATCGTGGAGACGTCTCGCGGTCGGCGCTCCTGCTCGTCGACGAGCGCAACCATCATCGTCGGCACCACCAGCGTCGCGGTCACTCGCTCACGCTCGATCGCGTCGAGAACCGCGCCGGGGTCGAACGCAGGCAGGATCACGTGGCATCCCCCGGCCCATACCGTGGCGAGGACGCCGATCGTTCCGGCGGCGTGGAACATCGGGGCGACGACCAGCCAACGGGTGTCGGGTGTGAACGGCCAGCACGACATGAAGTGGTAGGCGTTCGCGATCAGATTTCCGTGCGTCAGCATCACGCCCTTCGCCGCGCCGGTCGTCCCGCCGGTGTAGAACAAGCCGGCCAGATCGTCCTCCGCGACCGAGCCCCAGGCCCCGGGACTGGCGCCGCCGACGATCGCGTCGTAGCCGTCGGGAAGCTCCACGAACCGTCCGACCGCGTCACTCAGCTTGGCGAACTCCGGGATGGCGAACAGCACGCTCGCTCCGGAGTCATCGAGCGCGTACCGGAGCTCTCGCTCGCCGTGCCGGGCGTTCAGCGGAACAAGCACGAACCCACCGGCCGGGACCGCAAGGTAGAGCTCCAGGTAGCGGTGGCAGTTCGGCCCCACCACCGCCACCCGCGCCCCCTCGGGAAGGTCCATCGCGCGTAGCGCACCGATCACGCGACGGACACGGTCGTTGAGCTGGGCGTGCGTGAACCGCTGCTCCCCGCAGGTGACCGCGGGCTGGTCCGCGGCGACTCGCCGCGCGCGCTCGAGCGGTCCCGCGAACGTCCGCGTCAGCCCCGCGTGACTCGGCCACGGCCGCTGCGCCGAAGACATCGGCCTGCGTCCGTCAGCCGGTTCGGGCAGGCTGCTTGGCGAGGAAGGCGGCGACGCGCTCCGCGTACACAGGGTGCTCGCTTGCGGCCTGCTGAAGCTGCCGTTCGAGCTCGAGCTGCTCGCCGAGCGAGACCTCGAGCGCGCTGCGCAACAGGCGCTTGGTCATCGCCACGGCGTTGCCTGGCTGGCCCGCGAGCTCCTCTGCCCGCTGCCTCGCCCGCTCGAGCACCGCCGCGGGCTCCACGACCTCGTTGACGAGCCCCCACTCGAGCGCCTCGGCGGCACTGAGCTTACGGCTCGAGGTGATCCAGTCGAACGCGCGCGAGTAACCGACCAGACGGGTGGCCAGCCATGACATACCCGAGTCGGGAATCAGCCCGATCGAGGCGAACGCGGGCACGAAGCTCGCCTTCGCCGAGGCGATCCGCAGATCGCACGCGAGCGCCAGGCTCACACCCGCGCCGGCAGCGACGCCGTTGACTGCCGCGATCACGGGCTTTGGCAGCTCGACGATGGACCTGATGTTCGGGTTGTAGAAGCGCCGGAGTCGCTCGCCCGGGGTGATCTCCTGCGTCTGCGTCTCCTCGAGATCCTGCCCCGCCGAAAACGCCCGCCCCGCGCCGGTGATCACCAGCGCCCGGACCTCGTCGCGGCGGGCCTGCTTCAGCGCCGTGGCGAGCTCCTCGTGCAGCTCGACGGTGAATGAGTTGAGCGCGTCTGGGCGCGCCAGCGTCAGCTCGAGGAGCCCGTCGCTCTGCGCTACTTCCAGGACCACTCCGGCCTCCTTCGCTCGCTGAACGCCGCAAGCCCCTCGCGAGCATCATCTGACGCGAACGCCAGGTACAGCGACTTGCGCTCGAACGCCAGTCCGTCGCCGAGCCCCATGTCGGCCGCCCGGTCGACGGCCTCCTTCGCGAGGGTCTGGGCGATCGGCGCCCGCGCCGCAACCGCCCGCGCCACGTCCTGCGCCTCGCGCAGGTACATCTCCCGCGTGACGACCCTCGAGACAAGACCCGCCCGCTCGGCCTCGGTCGCGCTCAGCGTCCGGCCCGACAGGATCATGTCCATCGCCTTGGCCTTGCCGATCGCCCGCACCAGCCGCTGCGTCCCCCCGGCGCCAGGGATGATCCCGACTCCGGTCTCGGGCTGGCCGAAACTGGCTGTCTCGGACGCGATCACAATGTCGCAGATCATCGCCAGCTCGCAGCCGCCGCCGAGGCAGTGCCCGGAGACCGCGGCGACCAGCGGCGCCCTGACGGCTCGCAGCGCGTCCCATTGCTCCACCCGCGCGCCAAACGCGAACTCGATCGGGGTGAGCGACGACATCTCCTTGATGTCGGCGCCGGCTGCGAAGGCGCGCTCTGAGCCGGTCAGCACGATCGCCCGGATCGCGCGGTCGCGATCGAGCTCGTGCATCGCCTGGACGACTCCGCCCATCAGCTCGTTCGAGAGGGCGTTGAGCTGCCCAGGGCGGTTCATCGTGACCGTCGCGATCGGCTCGTCGCGGTCGACGAGCACCGCCGGCGGGGCCTGCTCCGAGGTCGCTGGGTCCGTCTCGACTGCGGCCATCGCCTTCTCCTCTCGCTACCGATCGTTCGGAAGTCTAGGAGACGGGTCGCCCGATCGTCAAGGCTCGGATGGATGGGCGCCGACGCCGTGCATGAGCAGCGACCAGAACGCCTCCGCCTCGCGCTCGACGTCGATCGTGTGGGCCATCCAGGTGTACGCCCAGTTTCCGATCGAGAGGAACGCGAGCACCGCGTGACGGATGTCGAGGCCGGCTCGCAGCGCGCCCGCCGCAACCGCGTCCTCGAACAGCCGACGAATTCGGCGCTCGTAGTGATGTCGGTCGGCCAGGAACCGCTCCCGTGCCGGACCGGTCAGGTAGCGCCATTCGTTCAGCCACACCGTCGCCACTTCGAGCTGCTGGTCGACGACCCCGAGATGCGCGCGGAGGGCGAGGCGCAGGCGCTCCGCCGGGTCGCCCTCCGGCACCGCATCGAGGGCCGCGTGGAACGCCTCCGCGCCGGCGAGCGCAATCTCGGCGAGCAGGTCCTCCTTGCCCTTGATGTGCGAGTACACGGACGCCTTCTGGATCCCGAGTGCCGCGGCGAGGTCGCCGATCGACGTGCCGTGATAGCCGCGCTGGGCGAACAGGCGAGCAGCCTCGGCGGAGAGGCGGGACTTGGTGCTCGCGGTCGAGGACTCCATCACGCGGCCTCGAGCGCAGCGGAGACTCCTTGGCCGACGCCGACGCACATCGTGCAGAGCGCGTAGCGCGCCGCGCGCTCCCGCAGCTCGAGCGCGGCCGTCAGCAGCAGCCGCGCGCCGCTCATCCCGAGCGGATGGCCGAGCGCGATCGCGCCCCCATTCGGGTTCACGTGCTCGGCGTCGTCGGGCAGGCCGAGCTCGCGCAGCACCGCGAGCGCCTGCGAGGCGAACGCCTCGTTGAGCTCGACGACGTCGAACTCGCCCAGCGACAGCCCGAGTCGAGCAAGCAGCTTCTGGGTGGCGGGCACCGGGCCGATGCCCATTACGCGCGGCGGCACCCCGGCCGCCGCGCCGCCCCGGATGGTCGCGAGCGGCTGTACGCCGAGCGCCTGCACCGCCGACTCCGACGCGATCAGCAGCGCCGCCGCGCC
>CATPBV010000038.1 GCA_955652345.1 uncultured Solirubrobacteraceae bacterium
ACGGTGCCCGCGCCGAACGCCGCCTCCATCGCGGCCCAGGCCGCGGCGCCGCCGAAATGTGCACGGGCGATCACCGGACCGAGGACTTGAATCGGCGCGACCTGGATCATCAATGTCAGGCCAACCGCCAAGATCGACACCCACACCAAGCACGATCAGTTGCCAAAGTCGCGCACTGCCGGTCAAAAGCAGGATGCCGACGGTCGCCTGCGTCGCGGCGCGAACGGCGTCGGCCGCCAGCATCACGGCGCGGCGCGGCAGGCGGTCCGCCCACACCCCGCCGACGAGGAGGAACACGACCATCGGCAGGTACGCGGCGGTCAGCACCAGGCCCAGGTCGGTCGCCGAGTGCGTCAGGTCGAGGACCGCGAAAGCGATCGCGATCGGCGCGATCCCGTCGCCGATCACCGAGAGGGCCTGCCCGGTGAATAGCAGCCGGAACTCGCGCTCGGACAAGGCGCTAACCCCCAGCGAGCGGCGAATCTTCATTGCGAGGCGGCCGTGCACAGTCCGGCAAGCGCCGCGACAACGAGCTCGCCGAGCGACGCCAGGTCGTATCCACCCTCTTGGACCACAACGGTCGGCGCAAGCGCACCGACCCGCTCGCCCGCCTGCCGGTAGCCGTTCGCGGTGACTTGCAGCGGGCTCTCAGGATCGGATGCGGCGGCGTCCAATCCGAGTGAGACGACCAGCGCATCAGCGCCGCGTTCGCGCACGTCCTCGCAGAGGAGGTCCACGGCCGCAAGCCAATCGGCGTCTCCGGTACCCGGCGCCAGCGGGACGTTGCGGTTGGCGCCGAGGCCTTCGCCGGTCCCGCGCTCTTCGGCGAACCCAACGTAGTGGGGGAACCAACCGGCACCGGGATCGACATGCACGCTCCCCACATACACGTCGGAGCGGCCGTAGAAGATCGCCTGCGTGCCGTTGCCGTGGTGGGCATCCACGTCGAGGACCGCGACCCGCTCGGCGCCCACCCGTAGCAGCGCCTGGGCGGCGATCGCAGCGTTGTTCAGATAACACGAGCCCCCGTACGCGGCTGTTCCCACGTGGTGGCCCGGCGGTCGGCACAGTGCGTACGCCGCCGGCGCTCCGGCACTGACGAGGTCGGCCGCCGTCATGGCGGCATCGGCGGCTGCCCTGGCCGCCCGCCATGTCCCCGGTCCGATCAGGGTCATCGTGTCGTAGCAGAACAGCCCGGCGCGCCCGTGAAGTGCCGCCGGTGAGCGCGGTGGCAGCCCGGACAGCAGCCCCTCGGTCGGGAAGATGTAGGGCACAACCCGCCGGCGGCCGTGCGCCGACGGGTATCCGGCCGCCTCCCAGTCGGCCCAGACTGTCGACAGGTGCTCGACCAGCGCGGCGTCGTGGACCGCCAGGATCGCGGCGTCATCGTGCGCGGTCGCCGGAGTGACTGCGGCGCCCGCGGATGTGAGCGCTTCGAGCAGGACCGCGGCGCGCTCCGGGACCTCGCTGCCGGGCTCCCAGACGCCGAGCCAGACCTCGCCATCGGGTTCGTGCAGCAGGCAGTCCGGATGCCAGATCACTGGCAGGCCGACGATGGCGTCGCCCGCCGTCATCGCTCCCGATCCGTAATGATCACGCCGTGCCACGAGCAGCTGAGCTGGGGATCAAGATCGGGATCATGCCGAGCGGTCCTACAGCGTCGATCGTCGATGTGCCTGGGGTCGGTGTGGGCCATGCCACAGTGTGGCGCGACGAACCGCCGCCGCCGGAGGGCCGCGGGATCGCGCGGACTGGGGTGACCGTCGTCGACTTGGGCGGGAACCTGTACCGCAGCCCCGTCCCAGCGGGTGGCGCGATCCTCAACGGTGCCGGGGAATGCACAGGGTTCATCGCCGCGGGCGAGTGGGGACTCGCGGAGACCCCGGTGTTCCTCACCTCGACGATGCAGCTCGGCCGGGTGTATGACGCCGCCTGCGAGCTGCTGATGGAGGAGGAGCCGGCGATCGGGACCGACGTGATCATCCCGATCGTCGCCGAATGCGACGACAGCTTCCTCAACGACACCCGCCGCATGCAGGTCAGCGCGGCCGATGTCCGTTCTGCCTTGCGTGCGGCCCGCGACTCGATCGGCGGTCCGGCCCCGGCCGAGGGCGCCGTCGGCTCCGGCACCGGCATGAGCTGCTTCGACTTCAAAGGGGGCATCGGGACCGCCTCGCGGCTCACCCCTTCGGGCCACACCGTCGGAGTGCTCTTGATGTCGAACTTCGGCACTCAGGAGCGGCTGACGGTCGACGGAATTCCCGTCGGTCGCAGGCTGCCAGCCCTCGAGCCCGCGTCGGCGCACCCCCCACCTGCCGGCTCCTGCATCGTCATCTCCGTCACCGACGCGCCCCTCGACTCGGCCGCGTGCGTCCGGCTCGCCCGCCGCGCCGGGCTTGGCCTGGCGCGGACCGGCTCGACCGCGAACCACGGCAGCGGCGAGATCTTCCTGGCGATGGCCACCGGACTGCGCGCTCAGCGAGATCACGAAGGTGGCTCCGCGGAGCCACTTCGCACGACGGACCCGCTTGTCGGGTCGGCGCTCGACCCGTTCTTCGCCGCCGTCGTCGAGGCGACCGAGGAAGCCGTCCTGAACAGCATGCTGGCCGCACCAACGGTCACCGGCCGCGACGGCAACACCTCCTACGGCGTGCCGGGCGACCAGGTACGCGAGCTGCTGCGCGCCGCTGGCCGCTGCTAGCCGGGCCACCCTAATGCGGCCGGGCCACCTCGTGCGGCGGCTCGCCCAAGGCGGCAGTCGCATGGGCCAAATGGCAGGCGACCATCGGCGCCGAGTGGCCGTTCGCGCCGATCTCGACCGAAGCAGGTAGCACCGCCAGCGGCGTCCCAGTGCAGTCCCCGTCCACGCCGGCGGCGGCAGATGCCCCAGATGCGAGCGCCGGGCAGCGGGGGTGAAACCGGCAGCCGGACGGGATCCTGCTCGGGTCTGGCGCCTCGCCCGAGAGGACGATCGGCTCGAGCGGCGACTCCGGCAGCACCGACATCAGCGCCCGGGTGTACGGGTGCTTCGGGTCGGCGAACACCTGCTCCGGCGTCCCCATCTCGACGATCCGACCGAGATACATCACGGCCAGCCGGTCGGCGATGTTCCACGCCAGCCCGAGGTCGTGCGTGACCACGATCGCCGCGAGTCCGAGCTCTTCGCGAAGCTTCAGGATCAGCGACAGGATCTCCCCGCGGACCGACGCGTCGAGCGAGGCGACCGGCTCGTCGGCGACAAGCACGCTCGGCTCGACCACGAGCGCTCCGGCGATCACCACGCGCTGGCGCTGGCCCCCGGACAGCTCGTGCGGGTAGCGCAGGAAGAACCGCTCGGGCGGTCGTAGCCCGCTCTGCGACAACGCTTCGGCCACTCGCCGCTCCTCGTTGTCGAGCTTGTGGATCCGCACTCCCTCGGCGACGGCCTCGTAGACGGTGTGGCGGGGGTTCAGGGAACCGGTGGGGTCCTGAAGCACGAGCTGCACCGCGCGCCGGTAGCGGCGCAGCGCCCCGATCCGGTAGGACAGGGGCTTCCCCTGGTAGCGGACGACCCCGCCCGTTGGGCGCTCGAGCCCCATCATCGTCCGGGCCAGAGTGGTCTTGCCGCACCCCGACTCACCCACCAGTGCGA
>CATPBV010000039.1 GCA_955652345.1 uncultured Solirubrobacteraceae bacterium
CTGCACTCCGCCGTGGTCGAGCTGATCGCCAAGCCCGGCGCTCGGATCCGCTACACGACGGTCCAGAACTGGTCGACCAACGTCTTCAACCTCGTCACCAAGCGCGCCGTCGCCTATGAGGATGCGACCGTCGAATGGGTTGACTGCAACCTCGGCTCACGCCTGACGATGAAGTACCCGAGCATCTACCTCCTCGGCGAGCGGGCCCACGGGGAGGTCCTGTCGATCGCCTTCGCCGGCAAGGGGCAGCACCAGGACGCAGGCGCCAAGATCATCCACGGCGCGCCGAACACGACCTCGAACATCTTCGCCAAGTCGATCTCGAAGGACGGCGGGCGCGGTTCCTACCGAGGCCTGCTCGAGATCGCCAAGGGCGCGCACGGCGCGCGTTCGAAGGTCGTCTGTGACGCACTACTGCTCGACGAGCACTCCCGCTCCGACACGTACCCGACGATCAGGATCGGCGAGGACGACGTCAACGTCGGTCACGAGGCGACCGTCTCGAAGGTCGGCGAGGACCAGTTGTTCTATCTGAGGTCCCACGGGATTCCCGAGGAAGAAGCCTCCAAGCTGATCGTCAACGGGTTCGTCGAGCCGATCACCAAGGAGCTTCCGATGGAGTACGCCGTCGAGATGAACCGGCTGATCGAGCTCCAGATGGAGGGCTCGATTGGCTAGCCGGATGGACGGCGCCGCGCGAAACGAGACCGAACCCGAGTTCCTGGCGGCGCGCCGCGAGCGCGCCGCTCGTCTGTCGGGGACGCTCGAGCTGCCTCACTTCAAGGGCAAGCCCGGGTGGGAGTTCACCGACATCTCGGCCCTGGATCTGCGCGCGTACAGCCCGGCGCCGGGGAATGGTGCCGGGCCCGCTGGGCAGGGGGCCGCGCCCGTGTTCTCCCCACCGCGTGCCACGGAGCTCCGCCAGCACGACGCCGGCCAGGCTCGCCGGACCGGGGAGCTCCCCGACGGTGTGATCGTCAGCACGCTCGACGCGGCCGCCCGCGAGCATCCCGAGCTGGTCGAGCGCCATCTGGGAACGCTGCTCAGGGAGGAGGATCTGTTCGTCGCCCGAAGCGAGGCTGGCACCCGAGGCGGGGCATTTGTCTATGTCCCCCGCGGCGTCGCGCTCGAGCAGCCGATCCTGCTCACCGCCGTCCATCGCGCTTCCGGCACGGAGCTCGATCGGCGCACGCTGATCGTGCTCGACGAGCAAGCCCAGGCGGAAGTCTGGGAGCAGTACCTGTCGAGCTCGGAGGATCTCGACGGTGTCTTCAACGCGGCGACCGAGCTCGTGGTCGGCGACGGCGCGCGGCTGCGCTACATCTGCGGTCAGGCGCTTTCCGAGCACAGCTGGATCTTCGGTGCGCAGCGCGCCGAGGTCGGTCGCGATGCCGCGCTCGACTGGGTGGCACTCGGCTTCGGCTCGGCGCGCGGCCGCGTCAAGATGCAGACGCGGCTCGCCGGTCCGGGCGCCGAGGCACGCGTCACCGGTGCGTATGCCACCCACGGCCGCCAGCACATCGACTTCGACACGACCCAGGAGCATGCGGCTCCCAACACGACTTCCGACCTCGCCTTCCGGGGCGTTCTGCAGGACCGGTCAAGCGCGGTCTGGAGGGGCAACATCATCGTCGACCCGGGCGCCCAGAAGACCGACGCCTTCCAGGAATCCCGCAACCTCCTGATCTCCAAGCGCGCTCACGCCGACGCGATCCCGGGCCTCGAGATTCAGGCGAACGACGTCCGCTGTACCCACGCCGCCGCGGTCGCACAGGTCGATCCCGAGCAGCTGTTCTACCTGCGCTCACACGGCTTGGATGCCGAGGTCGCGAAGCGGCTGGTGATAGAAGGCTTCCTTGCGGCGCTGGTCGAGCGCTTCGAGCAGGGTGACGTCCGCGAGCAGCTTGCTGCGGCGCTGGAGCGGCGACTTGCGCTGATCCTGGGCGAGTAGCGGCGGGCGCTACTCGGCGAGCTCGTCCAGCTCGCGGATCTGCTCCTCGCTCAGCTCGAGCTCGCGGGCGCGGAGGTTCTCGTCAAAGTGCGCAATCGAGCTCGTGCCGGGGATCGGCAGCGTGACGGGCGAGCGCCACAGCAGCCACGCCAGCGCCACCTGGGCAGGTGTCGCCTCGTGCCGGCGCGCGATCTCGTCGAGCTTGCCTCCCTCCCGGGCAAGGCGGCCCGTCGCGAGCGGGTACCACGGCAGGAAACCGAGCTTGTCGCCCTCGCAGACTCCGAGCAGGTCCTCGGAGCTCCGGTCTGAGAGGTTGTAGCGGTTCTGGACCGACACGACCTCGACGATCGAGCGGGCACGGTGGAGCTCCTCGACGCTCACGTTGCAGACGCCCACGTGGCGGATCTTCCCTTCCTCCTGGAGCTCGGCGAGGGCGCCGACCGAGTCCTCGATCGGGACCGCAGGATCGACCGTGTGGAGCTGATAGAGATCGATCCGCTCGAGCTTCAGCCGCCGCAGCGATTCCTCGCAGCAGCGCTTCAGGCGGTCCGGACGGCACGCGGGGTCCCACCGGCCGGGGCCCGGTCGGATGAAGCCGCCCTTTGTGGCGATCACCAGATCTTCGGTGTAGGGGTGTAACGCCTCGGCGATCAGGTTCTCCGAAACCACCGGGCCATACGAGTCTGCCGTGTCGATCAGGTTGACACCCGCGTCGACGACGCGCCGGAGGAGACGACGCGCCTCCGCGGTGTCGGGCGGTTCGCCCCAGATGCCGTGACCGGTGATTCGCATCGCCCCAAACCCGAGGCGCTGTACCTGGAGGTCACCGCCGATCGTGAAGGTTTCTTCTGTGGAGAGCATGGCCTGCAAGTTATCCGCTTACGGGGGGACTACGCCGTACGATCCGCAGTGCAGTGGCGCGCGGAACTCCAGCGATGATCCCGCTCGGCTACGGCAAGCACGTGCGCGCCGACCGGGTCTTTGCGCTGGTGCCGCTCGAGGGTTCGAGCCGCGGCGACGGGCGGCGGACTCTGGTTCACGTAGAGGGAATCGACGAGCCGATCGTTGCCTCCCGCTCCGAGGGAGCGATTGCGCGCGACGTCGCGGTCGCGCTCGGGCAGTCGTCGCGGGGGCGCCAGGACGGCGCAGCCATTCCCGGCCAGGAACCGCTCTTCTGAGCGGCGCCGCGAGTCAGACGTCGTCGAGATCCTCGCCGCCGGCGATCTCGAGCGCTCTGGTTGGCGGGATCGTGTAGAGAAGCTTGCCGTCGAGGTCGCGCACCTCGACGGTGACCCGACCGGTCGGGGGATCGAGCCTGAACCGGAGCTCGCGCCCCCGGGCAGCTAGCCGCTCATAGACCTCGGCGGCGAGGCCCATCTCTTCGAGGAGCTCGTCGGGCGGATCGTCTTCGGGCGGACCTTGCTCGGGCCGCTGATTGCCCGGTTCGCTCATCGTCTGGGTAATCGAGCGCGACGAGCGAAACTTGAATCGCCGCGCGGCAGGCGCAGGCCGTGCTATGCGACTTCGCTGAAGAGCTGCTCGTAGGGTTCGAGCTGGTCGCGGAGCTTCTTGGTGATCTGAGCATGCAGCTGGCAGACGCGACTCTCGGTCACGCCGATGATCGCGCCGATCTCCCGCAGCGTCAGGCCGTGCACATAGAGAAGGACCGCGATCTTTCGCTCGCGGGCCGGAAGCCGCTGGAACGCCGCGCGAAAGCGTGTCTTCGCATCGTCCCGGATCGCGCACGCTTCGGGATCGGAGTCGCGATCCTCGCTGACGAGCATGTCGATCCGCTCGAGAGACGCCTCGTCCTCGCCGAGCACCAGCGTGTTCAGCGAGCCCACGTGCGCTCTGGCGATCTCTCCCATGCGCTGGCGAAACTCCTTGAGCGTGATGCCAAGGGCATCGCTGAGCTCGTCCTCGGAAGGCGGTCGGCCATACAGGCCCTGGAACTGGTCGCGCGCCCGGTTCATGTCGCGGTCCCACCGCCGCAGCGAGCGTGGCGCCCAATCGGCACGGCGCAGCTCGTCGAGCACCGCACCATGGATCCGGGTCCACGCGTACTGCTCGAGCGTGGCGCCCTTGGCCGGGTCGTAGCGATCGATCGAGCGGATCAGAGCTTCGAGTCCGCAGGAGATGAAGTCCTCAACGTCGCAGCGCGCCGGGATCTCGCGAACCTTGCGGTACACGATGTACTTGACCATCGGCGCAAACGTCAGGATCAGTCGATCCCGCTGGCGGGGGTCGCGAGACTGCTTGTAGGCCCTCCACAGACCGAGCGTCTCATCGGTGCTGACGCGCCCGACGGTTTTCTTGGCGGAGGACACTTGTGGCCGGATTCCCATGTTGGAGGTTTTCGCCGGAGTTGCTCCGGCAAGGCAGGCATCGGCCGCTCACAGCGGCGAGGCGTCAGTTGGATGCCGCAACTCGGCACCGTAGTTCGCCGCAGACCGGGGTGAAAAGCTGATTAATGGTGCATCGCCCCGTGAGAGGATGACGAGGCGCGCCCCATGCACCGCTACACGATCCTCGACGTGTTCACCGATACCCCCCTGGCGGGCAATCCCGTTGCGGTGTTCGCCGACGGGTCGGATCTCGACGGCGAGGAGATGCAGCGAGCGGCGCGCGAGCTGAACCTCTCCGAGACGGTGTTCCTGCTGGCGCCCGAGGATCCCGCGGCGGCCGACGCCCGGATGCGGATCTTCACTCCCGGCGCGGAGCTGCCGTTTGCCGGCCATCCAGTGCTCGGGACCGCGTTCGTGGTTGCCCAGGAGCTTGGGGCTGACACCGTGCGCCTTCAGACCGGTGCGGGCGTCGTGCCGGTGACGTTGACGCGGGAAGACGGCCGGATCGTGTACGGCGAGATGGATCAGCCGATCCCCTTGGTCGAGCCGTTCGAGCGGACAGAGTCGCTTCTGCGCGCGCTCGGGGTAACACGTTCCGAACTGCCGGTGGAGGCATACCGCAACGGTCCGGTGCACGTGTACGTCTTGCTCGCCGACGAGGACAGCGTCGCAGAGCTGCGGCCGGACATGCGGGCGCTGATCGACCTTGGCGACGTCGGCGTGAGCTGCTTTGCGGGTGCCGGGCACCGCTACACGACCAGGATGTTCGCCCCGGGTTTGGGCGTCCCCGAGGATCCCGCCACGGGCTCGGCGGCGGGACCGCTCGCGCTGCACCTCGCCCGCCACGGGCGGATCCCGTTCGGCTCGGAGATCGAGATCCGGCAAGGCCTCGAGATCGGCCGCCCCTCGCTGCTGCACGCCCGTGTCGACGGAACGCCCGACCGGATCGAGCGGGTCGCCGTCGGCGGCTCGGCGGTTCTGGTCGCCCGCGGCGAGTATCGACTCAGGTGACCCGAGCGGAGCTGCGACGCTTGCCGGGCCGGGCGGGCGGTGGGATACTCGCGCCCCCTGAGTTGTCGCGGTGGAGGTGAGGCAAGTGTCAGATCCGGCTAGCGTCCTCATAGTCGCGCACCAGACTGCGGCGACCGATGCTCTACTCGATGCCGTCCGCGAGCGCGCCCGGCGAGGCCCGGCCAGTTTTCATCTCGTGGTGCCGCGCCAGCCCCACGGGATGCACAAGGTCGTCGATCCCCTCGAGGCGGGGGACGAGGAGGCGCGCCAGGTGCTCGATGACGCCCAGCCGAAGCTGTCCGCAGCCGCCGGACATCAGGTGACCGGGAGCGTCGGCGACCCCGAGCCGCTGATGGCGATCGAAGACGCGATCAACCTCGGGAACTACAGCGAGATCATCATCTCGACGCTGCCGCTCGGGATCTCTCGCTGGCTGAAGCTCGACCTGATCAGCAAGGCGCGGGGACTCGGGC
>CATPBV010000040.1 GCA_955652345.1 uncultured Solirubrobacteraceae bacterium
CCCCAGAGCAGTCCTCCCGATATCGGTCCGGCGTTCGCGCAGGTGGCGGCAAACGCGAGCGCGGCGGACCGGGCGCGGCTTGCGGTGCTCGAGCGCCGCGTCAAGTCGATCATTCAAGACACCGTGACCAACACGTTCACGCGCGCGCTCGGGTACGCCGCGATCCTCGCGCTGGCGGTCCTGCCGCTGCTGGCGTTCAGTAGTTGGTACGCGAGGCGCCAGCGATCGCCCGGCGCCTCGGTCAGCGGCCGTTGACCGTCACGCGGAACAGGAAGAAGCAGATCGCCGCGACGATCAGAGCGATGACCGGCAGACCCGCGCCGATGATCCCCACGAACGAGAGCACGAGACCCACCACTCCGGCGGTTCCGGCTACGCTGCCGGCGACCGCCAGCTTGTAGGCACGGTCCGCCCGCACCCGGCGGGGCGTGTAGCTGCCGCGCTTCTGAATGTCCGCCATGAGCGCAGCGTAGCGCAGCGCGTCTCCGGCACGGCCGCCCGCCCGGGGTATTCTCACGTGCACGATGCCGTTTCCGCAGATCCGCCCGCGGCGGCTGCGCGCCACACACGCCTTGCGCGGTCTGGTCCGCGAGACGTCGTTGACGCCGGCCGACCTGGTCTACCCGATGTTCGTCGCCCACGGACTGGACCGCCGCGAGCCGGTCGAAGCGATGCCGGGGGTCGATCGCCTGTCGATCGCCCACGCCGTCGACGAGGCCCGCGAGGCCGCAGACCTGGGGATCCCCGCGGTGCTCCTGTTCGGGATCCCCGCTTCGAAGGACGACGAGGGCTCCGGCGCCTGGGACGACGAGGGAATCGTGCAGCTCGCGACGCGAGCGATCAAGGAAGCCAGCCCCGAGACCGTCGTGATCACCGATCTGTGCCTGTGCGAGTACACGAGCCATGGCCACTGCGGGGTGGTTCGTCCCGATGGTGTGGTCGACAACGATGCGACGCTCGAGCTGCTCGCCCAGACGGCGGTCTCGCAGGCTCGGGCGGGGGCGGACGTGATCGCCCCCAGCGACATGATGGACGGGCGTGTCGGCGCGGTGCGGAGCGCGCTCGACGAGGAGGGATTGGGCGAGACGCCGATCCTGGGGTATTCGGCGAAGTTCGCATCGGCCTTCTACGGACCGTTCCGCGAGGCCGCCGACTCGACACCGGCGTTCGGAGACCGTCGCAGCTACCAGATGGATCCCGCCAACGGCGCCGAGGCCGTGCGCGAAGCACGGCTCGACATCGACGAGGGGGCGGACATCGTGATGGTCAAGCCGGCCCTGCCGTACCTCGACCTGATCCGTCGGATCAAGGACGAGACGTCGATGCCCCTTGCGGCGTACAACGTCAGCGGCGAATACGCGATGCTGAAGGCCGCCGTCGCGAACGGCTGGCTCGACGAGCGCGCCGCGGTGCTCGAGGCGCTCACCTGCATCAGGCGCGCGGGCGCCGACATCGTGATCAGCTACCACGCCAAGGACGCCGCACGATGGCTTCGGTGAGCTCCCGCCACGGACCCAAGCTCCGCTCCCGCAAGCACGGCGCCGCGATTCCGCTCGATGACCTCGACAGGCGGCTGCTCAACCTGATGCAGGGGAGCTTTCCGATCGCCCGGCGCCCCTACCAGCATGTGGCAGCGCAAGCCGGGATCAGTGAGGGCGAGGCGATGGCGCGGGTCAAGCGCCTCCTGGACGAGCGGATCATCCGCCAGGTCACCCCGATCTTCGACACCCGCGCGCTCGGTTACTCGTCGATGCTGGTCGCGGCGAAGGTCGATCCCGAGAACCCGTGGAGGGCTGCCAACGTGATCAACGAGCACCCGGGGGTCTCGCACAACTACCTGCGAAACCACGAGTTCAACATCTGGTTCACGATCGCCACGGAGCCGGACTCCCGGCTCGGGCTCCAGGGAACGCTCGAGCTGCTCGGGCGGCTCGCGGGGGCCGAGTCGATCCGGCAGCTGCCGACGCTGAAGCTGTTCAAGATCAGGATGGACCTGGAGATGGAGGGCACCACCGCCGATCTTGCGCAGGCAGTGGAGGCGACGGAGCCCGCCGAGACCGAGCGCCAGCCCTACGACGAGCTCGACGTGGCCGTGATCCTGGCACTGCAGGGCAGCATGCCGGTCGTTGCCGAGCCGTACGCCCCGGCGGCCGCGACGTTGCAGATGTCCCAGGAGGCGCTCCTCCAGCATCTCGAGGCGATGCGGCAGCGACGGCTGCTGCGGCGGGTCGCCGCGATCCTGTACCACCGCCGTGCCGGGTTCAGCGCCAACGGCATGGGGGTCTGGAAGGTGCCCGACGAGCGGGTCATGGAGCTCGGTCCGAAGATGGCCGCATTCCGGGGGATCTCGCACTGCTACCAGCGCCCCACCTACCAGGACTGGCCTTATTCGATCTTCACGATGGCCCACGGCCGCTCCCCCGAGGAATGTGACGCCATCCTCGACTCGATCGCGGAGGCGACCGGGATCGACGAGCGAGCGACGCTCTACTCGTCGACCGAGTTCAAGAAGATCCGGCTGCTCTACTTCACCGAGGACCACCGGGCCTGGGAACGCCAGTACGCCGGCGCGTGAGCCGGTCATCCGACCTCTATCACAGGGCGCTCGAGCTGCTCCCCGGGGGCGTCAACTCGCCTGTCCGGGCGATGCGCTCGATCGGCCGCGATCCGATCTTCGTCGCCTCCGGGAGCGGGTCGCGAATCCGCGACGTGGACGGGAACGAATACGTCGACTGGGTGAGCTCGTGGGGGCCCTTGATCCTCGGGCATGCGCATCCGGCGGTGATCGACGCTGTGACCGAGGCCGCCCGGCGAGGCACCAGCTTCGGCGCGCCCACCGAGGGCGAGGTCGAGCTTGCGGCGGACATCGTTCGCCGGATCCCGTCGGTGGAGATGGTGAGGATGGTCTCCTCGGGCACCGAGGCGACGATGAGCGCGATCAGGCTCGCGCGTGCGGCCACCGGCCGCGAGCTGCTGCTGAAGTTCGCCGGCGCATACCATGGGCACGTCGACGGCCTGCTTGCGCAGGCGGGCTCCGGTCTCGCGACGCAAGGCATTCCGGCGAGTCCGGGAGTCACCGCCGCCGCCGCGGCCAGCACCGTGATCGTCCCGTGGGGCGACTTCGAGGCGATCGTGCACGCGACCGAACGCCACCAGCTGGCCGCGATCCTGGTCGAGCCGGTGCCGGCCAACATGGGCGTGGTGCCGGCGCCGCCGGGGTTCCTTTCGCTGCTCCAGGAGTGTGCGTCGCAGACGGGCGCCCTGCTGATCTTCGACGAGGTGATCACCGGGTTTCGCGTCAGCCCCGGAGGAGCTCAGGAGCGCTATGGGGTTCAGCCGGATCTGACGATCCTCGGCAAGATCGTCGGCGGCGGTCTTCCCGCGGCGGCGTACGGTGGCTCGAGAGAGCTGATGGAGCGGGTCGCTCCGGCGGGCGACGTGTACCAAGCGGGGACGCTGTCGGGGAATCCGCTTGCGGTGGCTGCGGCGCTCGCGACGCTCGCCCAGCTCGAGCCGGCGGCGTACGAGCAGCTCACTCAGACCACCCGGCTCTTGGTCTCGGGGCTCCTCGACGCGGCGGCGAGCGCGGCGGTGGCGATCACGGTCCAGAGCGTCCCTGGACTGCTGACGCCGTTCTTCAGCGAGAATCCGGTCCGGGACTACGAGGGCGCCGCGGCGTGCGACCTCGATCGCTACGGCGCGTGGTGCCGCGCCCTCCTCGCTCGTGGGGTGTATCCGCCGGCGTCGCAGTTCGAGGCCTGGTTTCCGTCCCTTGCGCACACGCAAGATGACGTGGAGCACACCGTGAACGCCGCCCGCGAGGCATTCGAGGAGCTCGGCCGGTGAGAACCGCGCGAGATGGTCTTGCCGCTCTTCGTCAGTCGCTGATCGCGCAGGACGGAACGCTCGCGGCCGCGCTGCGCGAGCAACCCGTGGGCGAGCTCGACGAGCCCGGGCCGCCGCAGGTCGCCGTCTCCGGACCGCGCTGTGCGTCTAACGCCGGCGAGTACGAGCTGCTGCTCGAGATGATCCTCGAGGGTTCCCGCCTCCACTACGGGCGACCACGGCTCGTCGACTGCCCCGACCGCGACCTGGCGCTGCTGCTTGGCGATCAGCTGTACGCGATGGGGCTCTTGCGGCTGGCGCGGCTGGGCGACCTGGAGGCGGTCGCGGAGCTCGCCGATGTGATCTCGCTCGTCGCCCAGGCGCACGCGAGCTCTGACCCGGAGCTTGGGGAGGCGGTCTGGCAAGCGGGCGCCGTATCCATCGGATGGGGGCCGAGCGATGCCCACCGCGCGGCCAAGGCGCTGGCGCGATCGCAGGGCTCGGCGGCGCTGCAGGCGATGCGCGAGGCGGCCCTGGCGCGCTCCGCTGAGGGGTTCGCGCCGCGGCCGGGATCGTGACGCTCGTCTCTATGTTGACGATAGGCTCCGCGCGGCGTTCAATTGAGGCGCCGTCGTAGGAGGCACGCGTTGCCGGACCGCCACAAGCAGAAGAAGTCGAAGTACACCCTCGACCGCGAGATGCCGGGGGCGTTCGAGGGCGAGACGATCACGCGGCGGCGCCTGATCTCCGGAGTCGTGCACGGGGCAGGCGGGGTCGCGGCGGCGGCGTTCACGCTCCCGGTGCTCGGGTTCGCGCTCGGGCCGATCTTCAGCCGGGTGCCGTTCTCGTGGCAGACGATCGGCGTGCCGAGCGACTTCAACCAGCAGACATATGTGAACAAGGTGATCACGATCGTCCCGGGGATCGGCGAGGCGGGGTATTCGCTCGCCTACGTGCGCCAGCGCTCGAGCATCGACACCGAGCCTGCGGACCAGTACAACCAATACATCGCCCTGTCGTCACGCTGCATGCACCTTGGGTGCCCGGTCCGCTACGTGGACGCGGCGCAGCGTTTCATGTGCCCGTGCCACGGTGGCGTCTACGACTTCCGGGGGATGGTCGCGGGCGGTCCGCCGGTGCGCCCGCTCGACCGCTTCTACACGCGCGTGTATCAGGGCGACGTGCAGATCGGGCCTCGCTACTCCGTCAACACCGAGCTTGAGCGGTTCTCCGCGCGCGACCCCGCGCAGCCGATCGACGGGATCGGCCAGTTCCTGTATCCGTCGCGCTTTGATACCTCCGTGCTCCCGGGGCACTAGTCACGATGCCGCGCCTACCTGCACCGCCACTTCCGAAGATCCTCCAGCCGAAGCCGAAGAAGCCGGGGGAGCCCGACGGCAACGGCGCGATCACGCCAGTCGAGGCTGGGATCACCGTCGTCGACTGGATCGACGAGCGCACCTCGCTCTCCGGCGCGCTCAGGTGGACGCTGTTCCGCAAGGTCCCGAAGGGGATCAACTGGGCCTACACGCTCGGGTCGGCGACGCTGTTTGCGTTCATCTCGCAGGCCGTGACCGGCGTGTTCCTGGCGATGTTCTACCGCCCCGACGTCAATGGCGGCGCGTACGAGTCGATCCGCTACATCACCGACGACGCCTTCCTCGGCCAGTTCGTACGCGGCATGCACAAGTGGGGCGCCTCGGTGATG
The DNA here is from genome assembly GCA_955652345.1 of uncultured Solirubrobacteraceae bacterium. Taxonomy (GTDB): domain Bacteria; phylum Actinomycetota; class Thermoleophilia; order Solirubrobacterales; family Solirubrobacteraceae; genus Palsa-465. The sequence goes on from CATPBV010000040.1 coordinate 5,534, forward strand.
ATCATCCTGATCTTCCTGCACATGGGGCGGGTGTTCTTCTACGGCGCCTACAAGTACCCCCGCGAGCTCACCTGGATC
>CATPBV010000041.1 GCA_955652345.1 uncultured Solirubrobacteraceae bacterium
ACGCTGCGGATCGCGCCCGGGGAGCTGGTCGTGGTCGCCGGCGCCTCGGGGTCGGGCAAGTCGACGCTGCTCCGTGCCGCCAGCGGCCTGGTGCCGCACTTCCACGGGGGCGAGCTCGCGGGCAGCGTCGTCGTATGCGGAATGGACACCCGGGAGAACGGTCCCGGTCAACTCGCGACCGTCGTCGGGACGCTGTTCCAGGATCCCGAGACCCAGGTGCTGATGGGAACCCCGCGCTCGGAGCTGGCGTTTCCGCTCGAGAACCGAGGCGAGAGCGCCGCGGCCGTGGCGCGGGGCGTCGAGGAAGCCGCGCTCGCACTGGGGATCGCCCACCTACTCGACCGGCCGACCGCCGAGCTGTCCGGCGGGGAGCTCCAGCGGGTCGCGCTCGGCGCAGCGCTCGCAGGTCGGCCGAGGCTGATCCTGCTCGACGAGCCCACCTCGCAGCTCGACCCGGTGGCCGGCGATGAGCTGATAGGGCTGCTGCGGCGGATCAACGAAGATTTCGGGGCCACGATTCTGCTCGCCGAGCACCGTCTCGAGCGGTGCCTCCATGCCGCCGACCGGGTTGTGGCTCTCGTCGGGGGTCGGGTCGCGGTCGATTCCGACCCCGAGGGATTCCTTACCTGGGCGGGGTCAAACGCGCCGGAGCTGCAGACTCCGGGGGCCCGCCTGCTCCACCGCCTCGGTCTGCCCCCCGTTCCCGGGGTCAAGAAAGCCCGTGCCGTCCTGCGAAATCAAGAGGTGGACGCTCTCGGTTGCGATATGCGCAACTCAGAGTGCCCACCCCTCGGAGAAGCGAGAGCTCTGACCCTCGAGAACGTGTGGCATGAGGTCCACCGTGGGCCCTCCATCTTGCGCGGAGTAACGCTCACCGTGGCTAAGCGAGAGCGCGTGGCGCTGATGGGACGCAACGGCGCGGGCAAGTCGACGCTGCTCCGCCACGCGGCCGGACTGATGAAGCCGACCAGGGGGAAGGTCACCGCCGCCGGCCGTGTCGCGCTGCTGCTCCAGAACCCCACCGACTACCTGATCCACGAGCGCGTCGAGGACGAGGCACCGCGAACCGCGCTGCGGCGCGCAGGCATCGACGACGCGCTCCTTGATCGAAATCCGAGAGACCTATCCGGCGGCGAGAAGCAACGCCTTGCGCTCGCGATCGTCCTCGATGACGCCGACGACCCGCCCGCGGTGGTATGCCTCGACGAGCCGACACGGGGCATGGATCGGGCCCGCAAGACCGAGCTCGCCGAGCTGCTGAAGGCCCTCGATGCGGCGGTGCTGGTTGCGACCCACGACACAGAGTTCGCGGCGGCGTTCGCGGACCGCGTCGTTCTCCTCGCCGACGGTGCCCCGATCGCCGACGCCAGCACTCGGGAGGTCCTGAGCGGGGGGACCTACTTCGCGACCGAAGTGGCGCGCATCACTGCTGGCGCCGCGCTCACCCCCGAGGACGTCGGAGAGCGGGTGGTGGTGAGCGCATGACCTGGCAGCTCGGAGCGTTCAGCGTCCTGGCGCTCGCGCTCGCCGCGGGATTCGCGTGGTACGAGCGCCAGCGACCCGATGCTCGGATCGTGGCGCTGGTGGCGACCCTCGCCGCGTTCGCAGCGCTCGGGCGGATCGCGTTCGCAGCGCTCCCGAACGTCAAGCCCACCACCGACATCGTGCTGATCTCCGGGTATGCGCTCGGGGGCGCGCCCGGGTTCGTGGTCGGGGCACTCGCGGGCCTGGTGTCGAACTTCTTCTTCGGGCAGGGGCCGTGGACCCCATTCCAGATGGCCGCTTGGGGTGCGACCGGGGTGCTCGGCGCAGGCCTCGCGACGCTGACGCGTGGCCGGATAGGGCGGTGGCCGCTGGCCCTCGTCTGTGCGGTGGCCGGATATGCGTTCGCCGCTGTGCAGGACCTCGGCGATTGGGTCACATACAGCGATCACAGCTTCGCGCAATTGGCCGTGTACGTCGGCAAGGGCAGCGGCTTCGATCTCGTGCACGCCGCCGGCTGCCTGATGTTCGCTCTGCTGTTCGGCCCGGCGATGCTGCGGTCCCTGCGGCGCTTCACGACTCGTCTCCAAGTCACCTGGAGACCCCCGGACCTGGCGGTGCCGGCGATCCTGGCGATCGTCGCGGCGATCGCCATCGCGCCATCCGGAGCGCGGGCCGCGACGCCCGCGTCCTATCTGCTGGCTGCGCAGAACAGCGACGGCGGCTTCCCGGCGGCGCCTGGCCAGCCATCGAGTCAGCTGTTCACTTGCTGGGTGGTGATGGGCCTCGCCGCGGACGGAACCGCGCCGGCGCAGGTCAGCCACGGCGGTCCGACCGCGATCACCTATCTACTCGCTCAGGCCGGCTCGCAGACCGACGCCGGCGCGCTCGAGCGCACCATCCTTGCGCTGCGCGCGGGAGGCGCCTCGGTCACGAGCTCAGGCAGGGACCTCGTTTCCGCGCTCGAACGCGATGTCGGCCGCAACGGCTCGGTCTCAGACCAGGTCAACCTGACCTCGTTCGCCGTGCTCGCGCTGCGCGCGGCGGGTGCGCCGGTGCCCTCACGGATGCTCCGCTGGCTCGTGCGCCAGCAAGATCGGGACGGAGGCTTCGGCTTTTCCACCGCGGGCGGCGTCAGCGATGTCGACGACACCGGCGCGGTCCTGGAGGCGCTGGCCGGGGACTACGCTCCGGGCGCGACCCGCGCCCGAGCCCGCGCCGTGCGCTTCCTCCGGCGCACACACAACCGCGACGGCGGCTTTCCCCAGCAGGCAGGCGAGCAGTCCAACGCGCAGTCGACCGCCTTCGCGGTCCAGGGACTGATTGCGGCCGGGGGCACCCCGAGCGCGTCGGCGTTCGCCTACCTGAGCTCGCTGACCGGGGCCGACGGTCATGTTCGCTACTCCCGGAGCACTGACCAGACTCCGGTGTGGGTGACCGCGCAGGCGCTCATGGCGCTCGCGCGCAAGCCGCTCCCGCTGGCCCCGGTAACCGCCGCCGTACGGCCGCGCTCCCACGCGCACAGGCGGGTGCCACGCCACGGACGGCGCCGTGGTGGGTCGCGCCATTCGCGGTCGATTCGTAGGGACTCCGGGACGTCACCGGTGCTCGCCCAGCTGACCGCCGATGCCGGGGTGATCGCCGCGCTCGCACTCGCGCCCGCTGGGCTCGGCTAGGGCCTGGCGAGAGCGATACGCTCCCCGGCCTCATGAAGATCGGCGTCCCCAAGGAGACGTCCGCCGGCGAGCGACGCGTCGCGCTGGTCCCCGAGATCGTTCGCAAGCTGGCGGCCGAGGGCAACGAGGTGATCGTCGAGCGGGGCGCGGGGGAGGGTGCGCTGATCCCGGACGCGCAGTTCGACGAGGCCGGGGCGACTCTGGCGGATGGCCCCGACGCGGCTTTCGCGGCCGATGTCGTCGTGAAGGTCGCGCCGCCGAACGCACAGGAGACCGAGCGACTCAGGGCGGACGGCGTCCTGATCGGCTTCCTCGCCCCGCTCACCAACGGTGACGGCGTGCGCGCGATCGCCGAGTCGGGCGTGACCAGCTTCGCGATGGAGGCGATCCCACGGATCAGCCGCGCCCAGTCGATGGATGCCCTGTCGAGCCAGGCGAACATCGCGGGGTATCGCGCTGCATTGATCGGCGCGCAGGAGCTCGGCCGGTTCTATCCGATGCTGATGACCGCCGCGGGGACGATTCGACCCGCGACCGAGCTGGTGCTGCGTGCCCGGGTGGCGCGCCTGCAGGCGATCGCCACAGCCCGGCCGCACCGCGCCGTCGTGCA
>CATPBV010000042.1 GCA_955652345.1 uncultured Solirubrobacteraceae bacterium
GACTGGGGTAACGCTCTCCTTGGCAATACGTTCGTCAACAACGGGTTCTGGGGGCATCCGTCGAACGGCGACTTCGCGGAGCTGAGACTCCAAGGCCCGAATCCAACCAACTGCTTCGCCCGCAATCGGGAAGCTGACGGAAGCGCGCTCACGCACGACGCCGCGATGCTTCAGCAGATGCACCCGCACTGCAACGGCGCTGCCGCGTCCGCCGAGAACAGCAACTCGCAGTTCCTGCCCGAGCTTCTGTGCGACACAGGGGTCTCGCTCACCTCGGGCCCGCCGAGCTGCCCGAGCGGGCCGTATCCGAAGCTGACGGGGCTCCCGCAGATGCACCCATTGCCGAAGACCCTTCAGTCGATGCCGAACCCATGCGCGGGGGTGCCGTCGAACCCGTGGTGCCGGAAGAACGGTCATCACTGACGCGATGATCTGACCAGGAGTGCGCCCGCCCCACGCCATGGGGCGGGCGATCTCGCCTGCCACACGGGAGCGCCTAACCTCTCCCGCCGTGGCCCCAATCGTCATCAAGCTCGGGTCGAGCATCGTCGCGGACGACCGCGGCGACGTGCGCGCTGACGTGCTCGCCGGAATCTGCGACCAGATCGCGGAGCTCCATCGCGCCGGGCGCTCGCCGATCGTCGTGACCAGCGGCGCGATTGCGCGTGGCATGGGCGTGATGGCGCTCGCACTGCGCCCGCGGGCGATGGACGAGCTCCAGGCAGCCAGCGCCGTCGGGCAGGGGAGGCTCTACCGGGTCTACGACGAGCTGCTCGCGGATCGCGGGGTGCGCAGCGCGCAGGTGCTCCTGACCTTCTTCGATATCAGCGCCCGCACCCACTATCTGAACGCCCGGCAGACGCTCCGCAAGCTCCTGGACTGGCGCGTGGTGCCGGTGATCAACGAGAACGACACGACCACGACCGACGAGATCTCCTTCGGCGACAACGACTTCCTCGCCGCCCAGGTCGCGATCCTGATGGGCGCCGAGCTGCTCGTCCTGCTGACCGATGCCGGGGGTCTGTACACCGCCGATCCGCGTCTGGATCCGAGCGCCGAGCTGATCGCCGTAGTCGACGAATTCGACGCACTCGAGGGTTTCCAGATCGGCCACGCCACCTCACCGCTCGGCTCCGGTGGGATGCGGTCGAAGGTGGTGGCCGCAGAGATGGCGACCGCGGCCGGGATCCCGACCATGGTGGCAAGCGGCCTCGAGGCGGGAACAGTCGTGAGAGCCGCCGCCGGCGAGCCTGTCGGCACGCGTTTTGCCGCTCGGGAGGGCCGCTACTCGAGCTTCAAGCTGTGGCTGAAGTACGCCAAGCCGACCCGCGGGACGGTGGTCGTCGACTCCGGCGCGGCTCGAGCGTTGCGCGAGGGCGGCACCAGCCTGCTGCCGGTGGGAATCATCGAGGTGACCGGTGAATTCGACGCCGGCGACGCCGTCGAGGTGGCCCACGACGGCGAGCTCGTCGGCAAGGGGATCTGCAACTACTCCGCCAAGGAGCTGCGCCGGGTCCACGGCCTCAAGTCAGGCGCAGTCCGCGAGGTGCTCCCACGCGCGAGCGAGGAGGCGGTTCACCGTGACTACTTTGTGCTCGCGTAACCTGTTGGCATAGTGGCCACGACCATCACATCCGTCGCTGAGATCTGCGGCGCCGCGAAGCGAGCCTCGAGAACGCTCGGCCAGCTCGACTCAGACGCGAGGAACGCTGCGCTGGACGCGGTCGCCGCGGCGCTCGAGCGGCGCGTGGACGAGATCCTGGAAGCGAACGCGCGCGACCTCGAGGCGGGACGCGAGGCAGATCTGACTCCGGCGCTGCTCGACCGGCTCGCGCTCGATCAGCGGCGCGTGGCTGGGATCGCACGGCAGGTCCGGGACGTTGCCGCGCTCCCCGATCCGGTCGGAGAGGTGATCGACGGGCGCAGGCTTGCGAATGGCCTCGACGTGCGCAAGGTTCGTGTTCCGCTGGGTGTGATTGCTGTCGTATACGAGGCGCGTCCGAATGTCACGATCGACGCGGCCGCTCTTTGCCTGAAGTCGGGCAATGCGGTGGTGCTGCGCGGGTCCTCGATGGCGATCCACTCGAATGCGGTGCTTGCGGCGGTCGCGGTCGAAGCGGTGCACGGCGCAGGCCTTCCGGACGGTTCGATGGCTCTGGTTGCGGGAGGGGGGCACGAGGAGCTCGAGCAGCTCGCTACCCAGGCGGGGCTCGTCGATCTGATCATCCCCCGCGGTGGAGAAGGCCTGAAGGCCGCGCTCAAGGAGGTCGCGACCGTTCCGGTGATCTACGCAGCCTCGGGCAACTGTCATGTCTTCGTCGAGGCCACAGCCGACCTCGAGGCGGCCCTCGCGATCACGCTGAACGCCAAGATCCAGAAGCCGAGTGTCTGCAATGCGGCTGAGACACTGCTCGTCGACCGCGCGGTTGCGCGGGAGTTCCTGCCGGTCGCATTGCGCGCGCTCGCCCGCGCCGGCGTCGAGCTGCGCGGCGACGAGGACGTCCGGGAGATCGCCGGTGATCTGCCCGTGCTGCCGGCGACCGATGAGGACTGGGCGACCGAGTACCACGCGCTGACACTTGCAGTTGGTGTGGCCGATGGCACCGAGGAGGCGATCGAGCACATCAACCGCTATGGCTCGGGCCATTCGGATGCCATCGTCACCCGGGACACGGATGCGGCACGCGCGTTCCAGCTCGGCGTCGACTCCGCGTGCGTCTACGTGAATGCCTCGACACGCTTCACGGACGGAGGGGAGTTCGGGATGGGTGCCGAGATCGGCAACTCGACCCAGAAGCTCCACGCGCGAGGGCCGATCGGGCTGCGCGAGCTGTGCACCTATAAGTACCTCATCGACGGCGCCGGGCACGTCCGCGGGTGAGCCGTCCGGATCGCTGACGGCGCCGGTGCGGCTCGGCATCCTCGGCGGGACGTTCAACCCGCCACATCTCGGTCACCTCGTTTGCGCGCAGGAGGCCTATCTTCAGCTGAAGCTCGATCAGGTGTTGTTTGTGCCCGCACACGTACCCCCCCACAAGGCGGTCGAGGACGACCCGGGCGTCGAGCATCGGCTCGAGCTCTGCCGCCGGGCGCTCGACGGGGACGACCGGATGGAGGTCTCCCCGCTCGAGGCCGAAAGGTCCGGCACGTCTTACACGGTCGATACGCTTGAGGAGCTGAAGACCCGATCGCCCGACACCGAGCTGTACCTGCTCCTCGGCGCTGACGTCGCGGCGGGACTGCCCCGGTGGTGGCAGCCCGAGCGGGTCCTTTCGCTCGCAAGGCTCGCCGTCGCGGCGCGGCCGGGTACCTCTCGGGGAGCAGTCACAGAGGCGCTGGCGGGTCTGGGCGGCGGGGACGGCGCTCGGTTCTTCGCGATGCCGACGATCGGCGTGTCATCGACGATGATCCGCAGGCGCGTCCGGGCGGGTCAGGCGATCAGGTACTTGGTGCCCGACGCGGTAGCGAGCTACATCGAGGATCGCGGTCTCTACCTGAGCGCGGTGGGCCGGTGACACCGGAGGAGATCGCCGAGGCCGTAGTTGCTTACGCCGCCGATCGCAAGGCACAGGACATCGTCCAGCTCGACCTTCGGGGGATGATCAGCTACACCGACTACTTCGTGATCTGCACCGGGCGGACCGATCGCCAGTGCAAGGCGATCCACGACGCCATCTACGAGGGGATGAAAGCGGAGCACCGCAAGATGCCCCGCCGGGTGGAAGGGCTCCCGGAGGCGCGCTGGATCCTGATGGACTACCTCGACGTGGTTGTTCACGTGTTCACCCCGGAGAAGCGCAACTACTACAGGCTGGAGCAGCTCTGGGGCGAAGCGCCCGTCCTCGCCGTCGGCGTCGGCTCCGCGTAGACCGCGCCGGCCGACAGCGCAGCGTAAGCTGGCAATCAGCCGAGAGCAGGCCGAGCTCGGGCAGCACCGGAAGGGGTTCAGGCGGTCGCCACTCGCGCCGATATGCACGGTACCGTCTCGGTCACTCGGGACGCGAGCCCTGATCAGTTTCGACAATCGAAAGCGAGAACCAATGCCGTCCGCTCCCCAGATACTGCCCTCCAAGATCGAGCAGGCATCAGCTCCCGGGGTCAGCTACCGCCTGGAGGGAGAGCTTGTCCCGGTCCTGCACATGACGCTCGACGGCCAGGTGCCGGTGTACTTCGAGCATCACGTTCTGCTCTGGAAATATCCCAATCTCCAGATCGGCCTGCACCCGCTCAAGAAGGGTCTGAAGCGAC
>CATPBV010000043.1 GCA_955652345.1 uncultured Solirubrobacteraceae bacterium
AAGCTGAGCCGATCGTCTTCGGTCGCGTGCTCGAGGACACGGTCGCGGTCCCGCGCCGAGGGGCGCCTCTCCAGGAGCGCTACCTGGAGCTTGCCGGACTGACGCTGGCGCGCCCTCGGAAAGGGGTCGGTGGCCACAAGCTTCCGCAGCTGCGCCGCCGAGCGCACGTAGACCGGCACGGCGAACCCGAAGCGTTCGGCGAGCGCATCCTCGATCGCTTCCTTCAGGTCAGCCTCAGCGCTACCGAAGACGATCGGCTCAGCTTTGGCGCCCGGGAGCTCCTGTGGCTCCCGAGCACCGGCACGCAGAAAAGCAGCCTCGACCTCCGCAGGATCGAGGCACTGATCGGCCCCTGGACGATGCGCACGATGAACACGATCGAGGAGATCGTCGCCAGACACTTCTCGTAGGCGATGCGGGGCCGGCCGCCCACGCCTTCAAACCCGGCCGCCGACTGCGACGCGCGGCTTGATCGGTATGAGAGGGTGCACCGATGCACACCCAGTCCACGCGCGCAACGCGCGCCCTCCTGGCGATTGCGCTGACGCTCGCATGCGGACTCGCCGTCGCCTCGCCTGCAACCGCGAAGAAGAAGAGCCACTTTCTCCCCGCGAGCTATACCGCCAAGGGCAGCGTGGAGCAGGTCTACGTGCGCGGCACCCCGGGTGGGGCGCTCTTGACGCTGGTCGACCGCCACGGCGCCCGCACCGCGTCCAAGCGGGCCGACTCGCTGGGCGGGACGCTGTTTCGCAACGTGCCGGCGGGCAGCGGCTACAGGGTGCGCGAGGCGACGGCGCAGGGGACGATGCAGTCGCCGGCGCTGACCGTGCTCCCCAACCGCTCGGCGCCGCCGAGCACGGGGAACTACAGCCAGCAGATCCCGTCCAGCGGGTACGGCTACCTCACCACCCGCGACGGCACCAAGCTCGCGATCGACGTGCGCCTGCCATCCGGACCGCCGCCCTATCCCACGCTGTTCGAGTACGCCGGGTACGGCTATGCCGATCCCGCCGGCGCTCAGAGCGGGATCAGCCCGATCGCGAACCTGCTCGGATTTGCGGTGGTCGACGTGAACATGCGGGGAACGGGCTGCTCAGGCGGCGCGTTCGACTACTTCGAGCCGCTCCAGAGCCTCGATGGATACGACGTGATCGAGACGATCGCCCACCAGTCGTGGGTGCTCGGCCACCGGGTCGGCATGCTCGGGATCTCCTACGGCGGCATCAGCCAGCTGTTCGTCGCGGCGACCGCCCCGCCGCACCTCGCCGCGATCACACCGTTGTCGGTGATCGACAACAGCGCGACGACGCTGTACCCCGGCGGAATCCTGAACACCGGGTTCGCGCTCCAGTGGGCGATGCAGCGTGCCAGCGATGCGCAGCCCGCCTCGGCGAGCACCGGTGAGCCATGGGCGTTCACGCGGATCCAGCAGGGCGACCAGACCTGCAACGCCAACCAGGCGCTGCACGGCCAGGCGACCAATCTGATCGCCAAGGTCTACGCCAACCACTTCTACGTCCCGTCGGTCGCGAATCCGGTTGCTCCGATCACGTTCGTGCACAAGATCAAGGTGCCGGTGTACATGGCCTGCCAGTGGACCGACGAGCAGACCGGAGGCCACTGTGCGGCGCTCGCCGGCCACTTCACCGGCACGCGTCACAAGTGGTTCACGTTCACCAACGGCGTCCACACCGACTCGCTGGATCCGAACACGTTCAACCGATGGTTCGACTTTCTCGAGTTGTACGTGGCGAAGCGGCCCCCGGCGCTCTCGAGCGTCCAGCGCGGGCTCGCTCCCGTGCTCTACAACACGGCCCTGGGCATCCCGGGGGTGACGCTCCCGCCCGATCCGCTGCAGGGTCGGTCCACCTACACGGCGGCGCTCTCCGTGTTCCAGAGCCTGCCCTCGCTCCGGATTCTGTTCGACAACGGCGGCCAGAGCGGGTCTCCGGCGGGCGATCCGTACCCGGCGTTCGAGCAGTCGTTCTCCCGCTTCCCGATCCCCGGCACGCAGGCCCGCGCCTGGTACCTCGGCCCGAATGGGACATTGACCGCGACGAAGCCGCTCAAGACCGCGAGCAACAAGTTCACTTGGGACAAATCCGCACGTCCCGCGACCGACTTCACCGGCGATACGGGCTCGGGTACGGGTGGCCTGTGGACCGCCACCCCGCACTACGACTGGGCTCAGAATCCTCCGGGCACCGCGCTCTCGTACGTCAGCTCTCCGCTGACGAGCAATACCGCGGTCGTCGGCGGCGGTGCGCTGTGGGTGTGGATCAAGTCGTCGGCCCGGAACGTCGATCTCGAGGTCACGGTCTCCGAGGTCCGGCCCGACGGCAACGAGACGTTCGTCCAGAACGGATGGCTTCAGGCCAGCGAGCGGAAGTTGAACCTAAGCCAGAGCACGGCGCTCTATCCAGTTCCCACGTTCAGCCGCTCCGATGCGGCGCCGCTGCCGAGGGGCCGCTTGTCGCTGCTCGCGATCCCCCTGTACTACGAGGGACACGTGTACCGCGCGGGCTCGCGGATCCGGATCGTGATCGCCGCACCCGGCGGAAACCAGCCGATCTGGGGCTTCGCGCAGACCGTTCCCGCCGGGCGAGCCACGGTGCATCTTGGATGGGGTCCCTCGATGCCCTCGCGCCTCGTCCTGCCGGTCGTTCCGGGTGTCGCGGTGCCGACCGGGCTGCCGCCTTGTCCCGGGCTGCGCGGCGAGCCCTGTCGCTCCTACCAGGCTCTCACCAACCAGGCCCGCGGGCTGTAGCGCCCGGCTTCAGAGTCTGACGCCCTGCCGCCGGAGGGTGTACGATCGCTGTGACGTCGATGCGACGTGGGGTCCGCCTGGGCCGCACTACAGGGGCGTCGGGCTTTCTCCGAGACGGCGCGACGCGAACCACGCAGGGCGACGTCAAACGAGAGCCTCCACGAGCGAACAGGAGACTCGATGGGACCAGATCACGCTCTTGCTGCGACCGCCGATGTGCGGCCCGTCGCGATGCCGTTGGTCGACCGGATCGCCAGTGGCGTCGTCACGGCGGCGCCTCCTATCATGCTCGCGGTCGGCATGTGGTTTGGGTGGACCGGCAACCTCCTTGCGTGGCGGGACCTGCTGATCCTGGCGCTCAGCTACATGATCATCGGGACCGGGATCACGGTCGGATTCCACCGGCTGCTGACGCACCGCAGCTTCAAGTGTCACCGCGTCGTTCGAGCCGGGCTCGCGGCGCTAGGATCGGCAGCCGCCGAGGGGCCGGTGATCGACTGGGTCGCGACACATCGCAAGCACCATGTCTTCTCCGACGTCGCGGGAGATCCGCACAGCCCGCACGTCGACCACGGCTCTGGATGGCGGGGCGCGATCCGCGGACTCGCTCACGCGCACCTCGGCTGGGTCTTCAGCGACATGGAGGTCGCCGATGAGCGCCGGTACGCCAAGGACCTGCTCGCGGACCCGCTGATCCGGTTCGTCGACCGCACGTTCGTGGTGTGGGTGATCGCAGGTCTGGCCGCGGCGTTCGGGCTCGGGGTGGCGCTGTCCGGCACGGTCGCCGGCGGGCTGACCGCGCTGCTGTGGGGCGGAGCGGCGCGCATTTTCCTGATGCACCATGCGACGTTCTCGATCAACTCCATCTGTCATTTCTTCGGCTACCAGTCCTACGACACCGCCGACGAGTCACGAAACGTCCCGTGGCTTGCGATCCCGACCTGGGGCGAGGCGTGGCACAACAACCACCACGCGTTTCCCACCTCCTACCGGCACGGCCTGCGCTGGTGGCAGATCGACCCATCGGCGATGATCATCCGCGCTATGGAAGCGGTCGGGATGGCTTGGGACCTGGTCCGCGTCGATCACGAGCGCCAGGCGAAGAAGGCTCTGCCGCAGGCCGCGTAGGGCGCGCCGAGGCGCGGCCCGGGGTATGCGGATCGCGCCGGGAGACCTGCCGGGGTCCGCGGCAATGGCTCCGCGGCAATAGCCTTAGGCGCGATGGCCTTCGCGCGCACGGCTGCCCTCCGTCGCGAGCTCGAGGCGGCGCTCCCACGCCGCCCGTTCACGGTGCGCTTCTGGGACGGCAACGAAGTCGCCGCGACCGAGCCCGCGGGGCCGACCTTCACGGTGCGCTCGCCGCGCGCGCTCGCGCAGGCGCTGACGGCGCCCGGCGAGTTGGGACTGGGCCGGGCGTACGTCCGCGGCCTGCTCGACGTCGACGATCTGGACGGCGCTCTGCGGATCGTCGATCAGTTCGAGCCGCCGCGCCTGACGCTCGCCCAGGGAGCAAGGCTCGGACTCGCGGCGGTGCGCGCGTGCGGCCTGACGATGCCCCTGCGGGCCCCCGCCGCCGAGCTGCGCCTCCGCGGCGAGCGCCACACGATCGCACGTGATCGCAGGGCTGTCCGGCACCACTACGACGTCGGCAACGACTTCTTCGCGCTGTTCCTCGACCGCTCCATGACCTACAGCTGCGCGTACTTCTCGGGCGGAGCGCAGTCGCTCGAAGAGGCGCAGGAGGCAAAGCTGGAGCTGGTCTGCAGAAAGCTCGCGCTGAAGCAGGGCGAGCGAGTCCTCGACGTCGGCTGCGGATGGGGAAGCTTTGTCCTGCACGCTGCTCGGCACCACGGAGTCCGTGCGCTCGGTGTCACGCTGTCCGAGCCCCAGGCGCAGCTCGCGCGGGAGCGAGCGCGCGAGGCCGGCGTCGACGAGCGGGTCGAGATTCGCGTGGCCGACTACCGGGAGATCGTCGAGGGGAGCTTCGACGCGATCGCGAGCATCGGCATGGTCGAGCACGTCGGGGAGGAGCGGATCGACCTGTACGCATGGCGGCTGGCGGCGCTGCTGGCGCCGGGTGGCCGCCTGCTCAACCACGGGATCGCCAAGCTTCAGGACTTCGACACCCCCGACGAAGGGGCGTTCTCGGAGCGGTTCGTGTTCCCCGACGGTGTGCCCCTTCCCCTCTCGAGGATCCAGCGAGCGCTCGAGCGCAGCGGTCTCGTCACGACCCACGTCGAAGGCCTGCAGGGCGACTACGCCCGGACGCTGACCCACTGGATCGAGCGTTACGAGCAGCGATGGGATGAGGCCGTCCGGATCGCCGGCGTGGAGCGGGCGCGGATCTGGCGGCTGTACCTGCGGGCCGCTCGGCAGGGATTCGAGACGGGCTGGGCGAGCATCTACCAGGTCCTCGCCCATAGGCCCTGACCGGCCCTTCACAGGGCTCGGCGCGCGCGATATGGTCGGTCCGATCCCTATACATCGCGAGGGAGGGAGAGCGATGAGCACAACCGTTGCCGTGCGGTTGAACGTGAACGGCGCGGTGCACGAGCTCGAGGTGGAGCCTCGGCTGCTGCTCGTGCACGCGCTTCGTGACCACCTTGGGCTGACTGGCACCCATGTGGGGTGCGACACCTCCAATTGCGGCGCCTGCACGATCCACCTCGACGGCAAGGCCGTGAAGTCGTGCACGGTGCTGGCCGTCCAGGCGGATGGGGTGCCGATCACGACGATCGAGGGCCTCGCCCCGGAGGGCGGGCTGCATCCGGTCCAGGAGGCGTTCTGGAACGATCACGCGCTCCAGTGCGGCTTCTGCACTCCCGGGATGATCATGGCCGCCACCGCGCTGCTGACCGAGAACCCGAATCCCACCGAGCAGGAGGTCCGTCACGGGCTCGAAGGCAACCTGTGCCGCTGCACCGGCTACCACAACATCGTCAAGGCCGTGCTCGACGCGGCGAACGTCAAGAGCGCCTCGCTCGAGCAGCATCCGGAGGTGACGGCATGAGCGCAGTAGCCGAAGCCCCGTACGTCGGGCGCGAGATGCGCCGCAAGGAAGACCCGCGGATGATCACGGGCCGCGGACGGTACATCGACGATATCGCGGTGCCCGGAACGCTGTGGATCGCGATTGTGCGCTCGACCGAGGCGCACGCCAGGATCATCTCGATCGACAAATCGGCCGCCACCGGGCGAAATGACGTTGTCGCCGTGCTCACGGGTGAGGACCTTGCTGGCGACTTCGCCGCGCCGATGGCGATGGTATGGAGTCCGCCCGGCGTTGAGATCAAGACGCCGGAGTACTGGCCGGTCGCGCGCGGTGAGGTCAAGCATGTGGGCGACCCGGTGGCGGTCGTGGTCGGACGAGATCGCTACTCGGTGATCGACGCGGCCGAGCACGTCGTCGTGGAGTACGAGCCCAAGCCGGTCGTCGTCGATCCAGAGAAGGCGCTCGAGGACGGCTCGCCGCTGGTATGGGAGCAGTTCGGCACGAACAGGACGCACGAATGGAAGGTCTCCGGCGGCGACATCGACGCCGCGCTCGCCGACGCCGACGTCGTCATCGAGCAGCGCATGGTCAACCACCGTACGGCGGGTGGGGCGATCGAGACGCGTGGGGTGCTCGCGGACCCCAACGGCGACAAGATCACGCTGCACTCCTCGACGCAGATTCCGCACATCCTCCGGTTCGTGCTGTCCCTCTTGCTCGGCATCGATGAGGACAACCTGCGCGTCGTCGCGCCCGATGTGGGCGGCGGGTTCGGCTCGAAGCTCCAGGTCTACCCCGAGGAGGTGATCGCCGTCGCGCTCGCCAAGCGCCTGAACCGGCCGGTGAAGTGGATCGAGACGCGCTCAGAGGCGATGATGGCCACTCACCACGGGCGCGACCAGATCGACTACATCACGCTGGCCGCGAACAGTGACGGCACGCTCACGGGGTGCAGGGCCCGAGTCGTAGCCGATCTCGGCGCCTACCAGTTGCTGCTGACTCCCTTCATCCCGGAGCTCGGGTTTCCGGTCATGGGCGGCTGCTACAAGATTCCGGCGATCGACCTGACCTTCGAGGGCGTATTCACGAACAAGTTCTGCACGGACGCGATCCGTGGTGCCGGCAGGCCCGAGGCGACTTACTGGATCGAGCTGATGATGGACAAGCTCGCCGACAAGCTCGGCATGGACCCGCTCGAGCTTCGCCGCAAGAACTTCATCCGCAAGGAGGAGTTTCCGTTTACCACGGCGCTTGGGATCACCTACGACTCGGGCGACTACGAGGGGACGCTCGATCGCCTGCTCGAGCGCCTCGATCTCGAAGCGTTCAGGCGAGAGCAGGAGGAGCTGCGCGCACGCGGCATCTATCGCGGGGTCGGCTTCTCGACGTATGTCGAGGTCTGCGGGCTGGCGCCTTCGCGCGCGGTCGGCCCGCAGGGCGTTGGCCTTCAGGCGGCGTTTTGGGAGTCGGCGATGGTGCGCGTCCATCCGTCCGGCTCGGCGACCGTGTTCACGGGCGCTTCCCCCCATGGCCAGGGCCACGACACGAGCTTCGCCCAGATCGCGGCTGACCGACTCGGGATCGACCCCCAGCGGATCCAGGTGATCCACGGCGACACCGATCAGGGTCCATGGGGCTGGGGAACGTATGGGTCACGGACTATCTCGGTCGGCGGCGAGGCGGTCGCACGCGCGGCCATCAGGGTTCAGGACAAGGCCAAGGAGATCTGCGCCGCGCTGCTGGAGGCGGCTCCAGAGGACATCGAGCTCGTCGACGGGAAGTACCGGGTCCGCGGCTCGCCGGACAAGTTCAAGACGATGGCCGAGATCTCGGGAGCCGCGCACATCCCGCCGCAAGAGCTCCCGACGGACATCGAGCCGGGGCTCGAGGCGACCGCAATGTACGACCCCGAGAACTTCGTGTTCCCCTTCGGAGCTCACGCGTGCGTGGTCGACGTGGACGCGGAGACCGGCAAGGTGAGCGTCGTCCGGTACATCGCGGTCGACGACTGCGGCCCTCCGATCAACCCGATGCTGATCGACGGGCAGGTGCATGGGGGAATCACGCACGCGATCGGGCAGGCGCTTTACGAGCAGGTCGTGTACGACGACGAGGGTCAGCTGGTGACGGGGACATTCGTCGACTACGCGATGCCCACGGCCGCCGAGCTCCCGAGCTTCGAAACCGACCGGACCGTGACCCCATCGCCCGTCAATTCACTCGGTGTCAAGGGCGTCGGGGAGGCCGGCACGATCGCCGCGACGCCGGCGGTGACCGCGGCTGTCCTCGACGCCCTCGCACCGCTCGGCGTTGCGTGGATCGACATGCCGCTGACGCCCAGGCGCGTGTGGGAAGCGATATCTGAAGCACAGAACGGAGGTGCGCAGGCATGATCCCCGCCCAGTTCGACTATGCCGCGCCCGAGACGCTCGAGGACGCGATTCGCGTGCTGTCCGAGGGCGGCCCCGAGGCGAAGCTGCTTGCGGGGGGCCACTCGCTGCTGCCGCTGATGAAGCTCCGCCTGGCCACCCCGTCGCTCCTGGTCGACCTGCGCAAGGTGCCGGGGCTCCATGGGGTGCATCGCGACAACGGAACCTGGCGGATCGGTGCCCTGACGCCGCATGCCGAGCTCGAGCACACGGCCGAGCTGGGGCTTGTAGCGAGGGCCGCCGGCACGATTGCGGACCCACAGGTGCGCAACCGCGGGACGATCGGCGGCTCACTAGCTCACGGCGACCCGGCGTCCGACCTGCCCGCCGTGATGCTGGTGACCGAGGCCAGCGTGACGCTCCGGGGACCGGACGGGCAACGTACAGTGGCCGCCACCGAGCTATTCCGCGACTACATGGAGACCGCGGTCGGGACCGCGGAGGTGCTGACCGAGGTTCGTCTTGGAGCGATGGACGCCTGGGGGTTCGGCTACCAGAAGTTCAACCGCCGCAGCGAGGACTGGGCGATGGTCGCTGTCAGCGCGCTGGTCAAGCAGACCGGCGACGTCTGCGAGGACGTGCGGATCGGGCTGACGAACATGGGGTCGGTACCGCTGCGCGCACATGCGGTCGAGGAGGCCCTGCGCGGCCAGGCGATCAGCGCGGAGTCGATCGCCCAGGCCGCCGAGCACGCGGACGAGGGGACCGACCCGCCGGCCGACCTGAATGCCTCGAGCGAGTACAAGCGCCACCTCGCCCGGGTCCTGTGCCGGCGCGCTCTGGCTGAGGCGGCCGGGTTGAAATAGGGCAGCGTCGATCCAGGTCCGCTGCGCCACGTTGACATGATGGCTGTGTGAACCTCGATTCCCTGCGCTCCGTCGAGGCGGCGAGCGACGTGCTCGCCGCCGACGGCTACCTTGCCGACCGCCCCCTGGCACTTGCGGTCCATCTCGCGGTCGCGCTCGAGCAGCCGCTGCTACTTGAGGGCGAGGCCGGGGTGGGGAAGACGGAGGTCCCCCGGGCGCTGGCGGCGGCGACCGGATCGCGCCTCGTCCGCCTTCAGTGCCACGAGGGCATCGACGTACACAACGCACTGTCCGACAGGGATTACGCGCGCCAGCTGCTGGCGCTGCGCGCGGCGGAGGGCGGCGCTGGCGAGG
>CATPBV010000044.1 GCA_955652345.1 uncultured Solirubrobacteraceae bacterium
GACTCAGCAGCGACGGCGAGACAACCGAATAAACGGCGCAATGAATGCGGTGGAGTCGGCCGGCCACCGCTCGCTTTTGCACTGCCCTCGCGCTCACGCCGGGCACTACCAGCTGCGATAGCCCAACGACTGCATGCTGCATAGTCGCCAGCGCCGCGATCTGAGCATCCACCGCAGGCTTGGCGAGAAAGCGTCCTGTCAGGACGTTTTTTCGCCAAGCCTCGGGGAAGTCGGCCATGACGGGGATGCTCGCGAAGCCCGTGTGACGGGTGTGTCACGGCTCGCAACAACTCAGCGCTAGCCTTGACAACGACATGGAACAGCGGCCGCACGCCACGCGATCCCGCGCCAACCCGGGCGGGATTGCCGACGTGCTCATGCTGCTTGGTCCCGACGTTCAGCCCCACCGGGGCCGCAAGCCGCCGTGGTTCAAGGTCCCCGCGCCCGGCGGCCCGCGCTACCGCGAGCTCCAGCAGCTGATCATCGAGGAGAACCTGCACACCGTCTGTCAGGAGGCGGCGTGCCCGAACATCGGGGAGTGCTGGCAGCGAGGCACCGCCACGTTCATGATCCTCGGGGACACGTGCACCAGGCGGTGCGGGTTCTGCAACGTCAAGACCGGCAAGCCCACCTGGAACGACCCGCTCGAGCCCGCCCGGGTGGCGAGAACCATCGCGCGCATGGGGCTGCGCCACGCCGTGATCACGAGCGTCGACCGCGACGACCTGCCCGACTACGGCGCCGGCGCGTTCGTCGGGGTCATCCGTCAGATCCGGCGCCAGGCGCCGCGAACCAAGATCGAGGTGCTGACACCCGACTTCCGCGGCGAGGAGATGCCCCTGGCGAAGGTGATCGCCGAGCGGCCCGACGTCTTCAACCACAACGTCGAGGTGGTCCCCCGGCTATACCCACTCGCGCGCAGGGGGTCGAAGTTCGAGCGCTCGTGCCGCGTCCTGAGAACGGCCAAGGAGCTCGCCGGCGACGAGGTCATCACGAAGTCCGGGCTGATGGTGGGCCTCGGCGAGAGCTTCGAGGAGATGATCGAGGCGCTCACAGCGCTCCGCGAGAGCTACGTTCAGGTGCTGACGATCGGCCAATATCTCCGCCCCACGGAGCAGCACCTGCCGATCGTCCGCTACTGGCACCCTGACGAGTTCAAGGAGCTCGAGCAGGCGGCGTACGCCCTCGGCTTCGAGCATGTCGCGGCGGGCCCGCTGGTCCGCTCGAGCTACCACGCCGACCAGCACGTTGCGCAGCACGAGCCCGGCACGGGACCGCTCGCAGCGAGCGGAGCCGACCGATGAGCCGGCGGATCAACGGGCGACCGGCCCGAAGGACCCGGATGAGCCGCCGCACCAGGACAGCGATCCTTCTGGCGCTCGCGGTCGCGTTGGCGCTGGCGCTTGCGCCCGCGGCAATGGCCTCGGCCGGCGGCGGCTCGGCTGGCTATGGCGGTGGCCACGGCGGCGGCAAAGGCTTCGCGCTCTACGTCCTGATCCAGCTCCTGATCCGGATCGCAATCCTCGGTCATGGGCTCGGCGCGCTGGTGCTGATCGGCCTCGTCGTCCTCGCCGTCCTGTACTTCCACCTAGTCGCGCCGAGGTTCGCCACCGCCCCGCAGGATGCCGGTCGTGCCGCCCGCCATCGCACCGCGCGGCGCGAGCGGCGAGTCGAGCTCGCCGCCGCGGAGGCCGCCGAGTACGACCCCGCGTTCGCGCCCGACATCGTGAAGCCGGCGGCGGCCCACCTGTTCACCGAGATCCAGGCGGCCTGGGACGCCGGCGATCGTGCTCGCCTCGCGACGCTCGTCGGACCCGACCTGCTGGCCGAGTGGGAGCGCCGCCTCGACGATTTCGACGCCCGCGGCTGGCGCAACCGAGTGGCGCCGATCCAACCCCCGCGAGTCGAGTACGTGGGCCTGACCCACCACGGCGACGCCGGCGACCGCGTCGTCGTCCGGATCGAAGCGAAGCTCAAGGACTTCGTCGAGGACCGCTATGGCAACCACATCACGCGCGGCGGGCGCGTCACCGAGACGACCCGGATCCGCGAGTTCTGGACGCTCGGCCGAAGCCATGGCCGCTGGATCCTCGAGTCGATCGAGGCGGGCGCCGAGGGCGCGCACGCGCTCGATGAGCAAATCGTCGCCACCCCCTGGTCCGACGACACCGCGCTGCGCGATGAGGCGTTGCTCGAAGGCGTGGAGGCGGTGCCGGAAGGCACCAGCGTCGCGGAGGTCGCCGACCTGGACTTCGCGGGTGATGCCCGCGCGGCCGCTCTCGACCTCAGTCTCGCCGACGGGCGCTTCGCTCCGGACGTTCTCGAGGTCGCAGCGCGCCGGGTGGTCGCGGCGTGGGCGCAGGCGATAGACGGCGACGACGCGGCGCTGAACGCGATCGCAGACACTCCCGCGGTCCGGGACCTGCTTCACCCAGGTGACCCGAGCGCGCAGACCAGGCTCGTCGTCCGCGGTCCCAAGATCAAGCAGATCAGGATCGTCACCCTCGACGCCGGAGCGCAGCCGCCGACGATGACGATCGACGTGGAGCTCGAGGGCCGCCGCTACATCGAGGATCGGGCGACCACAGCCGTCCTCGCGGGGAGCCGTTCGCGGGTCACGAGCTTCGCGCAGCGCTTCACGCTCGCGGTCACCGAAGACGCGCGCTCACCGTGGAGGATCGTCGCCGCAGAATCGCCGGCGTAGCAGCGCCGAGAGGGGAGCATAAGCTCCCCTCACGTGCTCCCGATCAAGGACAACATCCCGACCGACCGGTTCCCGTTCGTCACCGTTGCCCTGATCCTGGCCAACGTCGTCGCGTATGTGCTCGCGATTCGCCACGGCGGCTCGCTGATCAGCGGCCCCGACATCCATGAGGTCGTCAAGTACGGGGCGATTCCCTACGCGCTGACTCACCCCGGCACGCACTGCGGGCTCCTACAGACGGCCCAGAGCTTGGCGATCGAGTGTCAGAAGGGAGGTCCGGCGACGGGCACCCTACCCACGTGGGAGACCGCCCTCACCAGCATGTTCATGCACGGCTCGATCATCCACCTCGGCGGGAACATGCTGTTCCTGTGGATCTTCGGCAACAACGCCGAGGACTCGATGGGTCACCTGCGGTACATCGTGTTCTATCTGCTGGGCGGACTCGCCGCGCTCGCGCTCCAGGTCGCGGTCGGGCCGAACTCCGGAACCCCGACCCTGGGGGCCTCGGGTGCGATCGCCGCGGTGCTCGGCGGCTACATCGTGCTCTACCCCCACGCCCGGGTGCTCACGGTCGTGTTCATCCTGTTCTTCTTCACGGTGATCGAGCTACCGGCGCTCGTGCTGCTCGGCGTTTGGTTCGCGGAGCAGGCGCTGTTCGGGGCGACGGGCCTGACCAGCCCCACCGGGAGCTCCGGAGGCGTGGCGTACTTCGCGCATGTCGGCGGGTTCGTGTTCGGACTCGCGGCGATCCGCCTGTTTGCGACCAAGCGCAAGCAGGTTCCGCCGCGTTATCCGGTCTACTGAACAGCGCTTGCGAACCGTCGTCTTCACGCTCACGCTCGTATTCACCGGGGCGCTCGCCGCGCTCACGGTGCAGGACCTCGCCAACCATGGCCTGACGCTGCCGGGGGCGCTCGCGCTCGTGATCGTGGTGCTACTGATGGTCGGAACCATCGGAGCGCTACTCAGGCGATGATCGCTGCCGACCACCAGGCGGCGAGAAGCGGGCACGCGCGC
>CATPBV010000045.1 GCA_955652345.1 uncultured Solirubrobacteraceae bacterium
GTGATGCTCGAAGTGATGGCGATCGAGATCGACCAGGGCCTTCTGATCATCCACGCAATGAAGATGCGCCCTAAGTAGAGACCCTTTCTGAAGGGGAAGCGAAATGCCTGAACGCACAACAAAGCGCGCCGCACAACGTCTTCGGACCACCGACAGCCAGGCCTCGCCCTCGGCGGGCGGCACTAATAAGAGCCGCCCGCGTCGGGTGTCGCGCTCGACGGCACCCATCTCGAAGTCCGGAGTGCCCATCACCGACGAGCTCGCTGAGCAGCTTGCTAGGGAGGCCGAGGAAGGCTACGACCTGTCCCGCGGCCGACGCGTTGGGCGTAGGTCGCTCGCGGGTGGCAGCGGTCAGTCGCCTCGGCTGAACTTTCGCACCACGCTCGACCTCTACGAGCGGGCGGCAGCGCGAGCTCGTCATGAAGGCAAGACCGTCAGCCAGATCGCGCGCGAAGCGCTCGAGAAGTTCGTCAAGTAGGACCGGACTTGACCACCACAATCCGGGTTCGAACAGTCTCGGATCCGGCGGCTGATGATTTCGTATCACAAACCACGTAACAAGGTAGGCAAATCTAAGCTCACCCAACCTGATGTAATCTAAGGAATACCTGGAATTTCTCAGATTACTGGAAACCGGTGAGAGCACTCATAACCCGAAGGTCGCGGGATCGAATCCCGCCCCGGTACTCCTAATCTGGCTTTACAAGGCGGAGGACTCGCAAAGCTCCGCAAACCTCGCGGTGGTCCTTCAGTCGGTCGGGTGATCGCGAAGGCGGATGCGATCGTCTCGACACAACGCACGGCCCGAGCACGGCGGACTCCGCGGTGCCGCTCCGGCTCGATCGGATCGACGGCGCGAGGTGGCCCGACCCTGCTTGAGCGTCTCACGCAGGTCATCTGGCGACCGGCCGATCACCGCTGGGCCGCGCGATCGTCCCCGAACGCGGGCGAGGATGAGTGCCGGACCGAGGGCCGCACCAGCGACGCCAGGCCGCGGAGGGGCCTCTGCTCTCGAGCTCCCAGCGAGGGGGAGCCGTGCTTGACACAGAGCCGCGCTGGCGGTTAGTGTCGGGCTGCCTGCGGAGCTGGCTTGGCGGCGCATTTGAGTGGACGGATTGAGCGGATTCCTCGTTTCGCACTAAGACGACGGGTCAGCGTGGCCGCCGGCTTTGCGGTGATCTCGCTCGTCGGCGCGGCGCCGGCGTGGGCGGCACCGGCGCCAGTGAGTTGGCTCACGTATGGCTTCACTGCCCAGCGCACCGGCTACAACTCGAGCGAGGCGACGATCGGCCCCGGCAACGCCGCGAACCTCCACCTTCTGTGGAACCTGGATCTTGGGGGCATCATGCTCGCGCAGCCCGTCGAAGCTGCCGGGGTCAGCGTCGCTGGGGTCCCGACCAACGTGGTCTACGAGGGAACCGAGCACGGCGACTTCTACGCGATCAGGACCACGGACGGCCATCAGATCTGGCACGACAACCTCGGATCGGTGCAGACCACTTGCCACGACCTGCCCGACGGGATCTACGGAATCGGGGGCGCCGCCGCCATCGCCTTGACCGCCCCCGGGGTCGGGGTGGTGTATGTCGCTGGCGGCGACGGCTCCGTCCACGCGCTCGATCTGGCGACGGGCACAGAGCTTCCGGGATGGCCGGTGAGCGGCGTGTACACACCGGCCCAGGAGCACGTGTGGAGCGCGGTCAACCTGTTCGGGGGCAAGCTCTACGTGACGGTCGCGAGCCATTGCGACCGCGCTCCGTACTTTGGCGACGTCGTCGAGATCGACACCTTGACACGCGCGATCGTCGGCCGCTTCTATCCGGCGGGTCCTCCCTCCGGGGGCATCTCGGGCGGGGGAATCTGGGGATATGGCGGCGCCTCGGTCGAGCCAAGCAACGGGCACGTGTTCGTGGCGACCGGCAACGCACTCGCGACTCCGGAGAACTACGGGTACTCGGATGCGGTCGTCGAACTCTCGTCCTCGCTTGCCGTCCTGGGGTCGAACAAGCCGAGTCTGACCGGACGCGACGTCGACTTCGGTACGACGCCGGTCCTGTTCAAGCCCGCGGGGTGCCCGGTAACCCTGGTGGCGGCCAAGAACAAGTCGGGGGTCCTGTTCATCTACTCCGAGGGCGGGCTGAACTCCGGGTACCGGCAAAAGCTCCAGATCGCGAGCGTCAAGGACTGGCGGTTCAACGGCCTCCCGGCCTGGGATCCGGTCACAAACATGCTCTACATCAGCAACTCAACGGACTCGAGCAGCGGCACCTACTTGCACGGGATGGTCGCGCTGAAGGCGGCCGCCAACTGCTCTCTCTCGCTGGCGTGGCAGAAGACCGTGGGGCCGGGCTTCACGAGCGTGTCCTCTCCCACCGTCGCCAACGGGGTGGTCTACTACGGCGACGGGAGGGGAAGCCAGGAGCTCGCGTTCAACGCCGCCACCGGGGCCCAGCTCTGGAGCAGCGGGACCACCACCGGCCAGCTCTTCGCCGCGCCGACAGTGGTCAATGGCATGCTGCTCGTCGCCGCCGGGGACAATCACCTCTACGCCTTCGCTCCCCCAGCGAAGCGATCAGCTGCCAGGACGGCGCGGTCGCGCGGCAACCACCCCCGGCGGACCATCCACAGACGTCACTCACGATCGCGCGTGTCGCACCGAAGCTAGTGATCCGGCAATCGTCGGCGAACGCCCGCCTCGATGGGGAGGGCTGATCGGCAGGGGCGACTCCCACACTGGCCGCCGCTCGATTCCTCGTTCCCAATGGAGCGCCTCGCGACATGGCGGGTGCGCCGTACCACTACAACCCAAGCCGGGCCTATGTACGCGCGGTCGAGGAGTACGCCAGCATGATGCGCTCAGAGCCCCGGGCGTACTACGACTATTTCTACTGGCAAGGTCCTGTATCAGTCGACCGGCTGCTTGCCCATCCGTCCGGTCGGCTATCCAAAGCTGCGGCCGGTTCCGGTCTCCTAGCAACACCGTGTGTGGCGGCTTCGCGGACGCGCCGGGGAAGCATCTCGGCCCGGGCGGTGAGCCGAATGGAACCCTGCAAGAGTCCAGTGGCGATGCGTTCCGTTCGTGTGACGTTCCTCGGCTCGGGCGACGCATTCGGCAGCGGCGGGCGCTTTCAGGCCTGCCTCTGTCTGGATGGCGGCACGGAGCCGTTGCTGCTGGACTGCGGAGCGACTGGAGTCATCGCGATGAAGCAGGGGGGGATCGACCCGGCTTCGATCGGCTGGGTGGCACTGAGCCACCTGCATGGCGACCACTTTGCCGGACTACCGTGGCTGATCCTGGACGGGCAGTTCGCCAAGCGCAACAAGGCGCTCGTGGTCGCCGGTCCGGTCGGCGCGCGAGAGCGGGTCGAGCAGGCCTTCGAGGCGCTTTACCCGGGTGCCACGACAGCTCAGCGGGCATTCGACAGCAGCTTCATCGAGTTCGCCGATGGCATGCCCTGCCAGCTCGGGCCGGCGCTGATCACCCCGTTTCGGGTGCGGCACCAGAGCGGCGCGCCGTCCTATGCGTTGAGGGTCGAGTACGGAGGCAAGGTGATCGGCTACTCGGGGGACACCGAGTGGACCGACAGTCTCATCGATGTGGCGAACGGCGCGGACCTGTTCGTGTGCGAGTGCAACTTCTTCGACAAGAAGGTGCCCGGTCACCTCGACTACCAGACGCTCGTGGGGAAACGCGCCGAGCTTGGATGCGAACGGATCGTGATTACCCACATGAGCGAGGAGATGCTCGCCCATCTCGACAACAGCGACCTCGAAGCAGCGGCCGACGGCGACGTCGTCACGCTCTAGACGACTGGTTACTCTCGGATTGCCTCGGATGGTCCGTACCGGCTGATACAGGAGCTGCCCGTGGCGCCCGGATTGCGTAACAAACCGTGTAACGAGATAGCCAAATCTAACCTCTCCCAACCCGCGCCAATCTAAGAAAAACCTGGAATTTCCCAGATTACGGGAAACCGGTGGAAGCCCTCATAACTTGAAGGTCGCGGGTTCGAATCCCGCCCCCGCTGCTAAGAAACGACATCCCGGGCTTTCCTTCGTCCGCTCACTGGCCGGTTTTAGACCGGGTCCCAATAGGTCCGGAAAATTCTTAGAATTGCATTCTTGGGACCCGTTTTCGACTGCTCCCGGGGACCCGGAGGCGCGAAATACGCGCCGTCCACCGACGCTGCCGAGACGGGCGCGCCCACCGACGAGGCGGTCCGCCGGGTGCAGGAGTGGATGGCCCGTGCCGACCTCCAGACAACAATGAAGTACCTGCACTACGAGTCGCGGCCGGAGGACGCGCAGCTGTGCGAAGAACAGGCCCTTGTCTTCGAGCTCTGGCCCCAGTATGCGGCGTACATACGAGCCGGGATCTCGCACGAGTGCCACAACTTCCGCGCTACCGAGACCACCGCCCCCCTGAGCGTCGCGCCGCATTACCCCGACACCGCAGAAGACCCAACACCGTGACGGTCGTCGCAGGCGTCGACATCGGCGGGACGAAGATAGAAGCGTGCCTCGTCGATCCCGTCACCGGGGAAGTATCGGCACGCGAGCGCATTGCAGCCCGCACCGAGCTCGGTGGGACGTCCGTACTCGCTGATTGCGTCGAGCTCGTCCAGCGCGTGCGAGGTCGCACTGCGATTTCGGCCGTGGGCATCGGCCTGTGCGAATTCGTGTCTCCCGACGGTCGTCCGACGAGCGCATTCACCGTCGACTGGCGCGACCTGGACGTCGCCGATGCGTTCCGCGGCATAGCCCCCGCGCGTATCGAGAGCGACGTCAGAGCGGGTGCGCTCGCGGAAGCGCGATTCGGCGCTGCCCGTGGGGTCGCGGATCCGTGGCTGTACGTGACAATCGGAACCGGCGTTTCCTTCGCGCTCGTCATCGACGGGCGCCCCTTTGCCGGCGCCCGGGGAAACGCCATCGTCGTCGGAGCGCCTCCCGTCGAGCTCGTCGCGAGCGGCCTTGCCCTCCAGCAGCGTGCAGGCCGACCGCGGGCGGAGGACGTCATCACCGATCCCGCATTCGCGCCACTCGTCGCTGACGCCGCTACCGCCCTTGGGCGGGTGCTTGCGGCTCTCGTCAACGGCCTCGATCCCGCGCTCATCGTGGTCGCCGGCGGCCTCGGCCTCGTGGCCAGCTACCGCAACGCTGTGGTGCAGACCATGCGCGGAGCCATCGAAGCGCAGGAAACGCGAGCGCTGCCGGTCGTCCCCGCCGCGCTCGGGAACCTTGCCGGTGCGCTCGGCGCGGCGCTCGCCGGCGCCGACTGGGTGGAGAGCCTCGATCGAGCAGGCCTCACCGCGCAGCCGAGTGGCCGCGCGGACGTGTCGGCATAGCCCCGGCTAGACCTCGCGATCGACCGTGATCGCCTGCGTTGGGCACATCAGGGCCGCCTCCTCGACTGCGGCGCGAAACTCGTCCGGGGGCTCCGGGTTGTAGTGGAGGTTGAGCTCGTCATCGAGCCGGAAGACTTGATCCGCCGCCAGGGCGCACTGACCGTGGCTCTGACACAGCGAAAGGTCGACCCGTACTTTCATCGGGAGCTCACGCCGACTCGAGCTTTCCCCGCCGGCACCGCGAGCTCGAGGTTTAGCAGTGCCCGCATCACCTCGCTTCGAGGACGCTCGACAGGCGCCACCACCTCATAGTCGGGAATCGCGGCGAACAGTTCCGGCAGTGCGACACGCGCTTGCAGGCGCGCCAGCGGGGCTCCGAT
Source organism: uncultured Solirubrobacteraceae bacterium (assembly GCA_955652345.1). Lineage (GTDB taxonomy): Bacteria > Actinomycetota > Thermoleophilia > Solirubrobacterales > Solirubrobacteraceae > Palsa-465. Next base: position 5,726 of record CATPBV010000045.1, read on the forward strand.
ACAGAAGTGGACGCCTGCACCGAAGGCCACGTTGCGCGTCGCAGGGCGGGAGACGTCAAGGGCGTCCGGGTCGGCGAACCGTCGCTCATCTCGATTCGCCGCCCCGAGCATCAGCAGCACAATCGCCCCGCGCGGAATCACCACTCCGCGCCGGCGGATGCTGTCAGAGGTCACACGCGGGATCGACTGGATCGGGCTGTCAAAGCGGGCGAGCTCTTCGATTCCAACGCGAACTCGTGCCAAGTCCCCATCTGCGAGATATGCCCTCTGGTGAGGGTGATCGGCCAGCGCTAGCACGGCGTTCGCGATCAGGTTTGCCGGCACGTCCACCCCTCCCTCGAAGAGGTCCTTGCACAGCAGGAGGGCATCTGGCCGCGACACGTCTGCGCGCGCCACGGCCTTCATCAAGTGGCTTATCAGGTCGTCGCGGGGCCGGGCGAGCCGCTCCGAGCCGAGCTGGTCGAAGTAGTCCGTGTAGCTGGAGAGCGCCTGCGCGGACCGATCTGCCGCCTCTGAATACTCGGCCGTCTGGTACCACGAGAGGACATCGGATCGGTCCTCCTCGGGGATGCCGATGATGTCGGAGATGATCGCCAAGGTCATCGGCCACGCAAAGTCGCCCGCGACGTCGATCGTCTCCCGCGATCGCAGCCCCGGCAGACGCAATCCGACCTCGCGCTCGATCTTCCCCTCAAGCGGTTGGATCGCTTTTGGCGAGAAGTACTCCCTCACGACTCGGCGTAGGTCGTCGTGATGCGGCGGATCGCTCGTGATCAGCTGGTGACCGTCCGCCGCGCCGCGAGCGCCGGGGGCGGGGCGCCTGTCCGACATCGAGTCGACGCTCGAGAATGTGCGCCAATCCCCCAAGGCCTCGTTGACATCGTCGTAGCGGGAAAGAATCCACAGCGATCGCTCGCCGTCCTGCCACCGGTACACCGGGAATTCGTCTCGCAGGCGGCGATACAGCGGGTACGGATCTTCCTCGAAACAGACGGTGCGCGGGTCAAACCACATGGGTCCCAGATTTCGCTAAGCGCCTACAGCACGAAACATATCGGCAGACCTCGGATGCGTCCGACGAACTCGGGGTCGCGCGCCTGCGGGGGAGCTGGCTGCACGCATGGTGCTAACGATCGCTGTCGCGCGAGCGGACGCAAGTGCTCGAGTCGCGATGACCTGTGGCGGGATCGACGAGCCCGGCAGCGACCTTCGGGCCGCCGACGTCGATCCCGGGACGGCGGTCACGGGAGGTAGCTCGGCGCAACGCCGACGAGCGCGGTGGCCGTCTCGGCGCCGTAGTTCCGGTACTCGTGCGGCGCGTCCTGGGGGATCAGACAGGCGTCCTCCGGCCCGAGCTCGAACACGTAGGTGTCGTCGCGATGCCACGCGCGCACCCAGAGCGTGCCGCTGATCACGAACAGGAGCTCGTCGCCACCGTGCGCGTGCGTGCGCGCCGTCTCGCCCGCGTTGACCTCGAGCGAGTGTACGGTCAGGTGCTCAGTGCTGATCAGCAGGCCGACAAGCACGTCGAGATCGCGCCGCCAGACGACGTCGTTCTCCGTCAGGAGGCGGGGGATCGGCGTGGGCGGGGCGGTGGACGGGACGTCGCCGAGCCGCGAGTCGTCGGCGTACCACGACTGCTCGAGGTAGGGGCGGGTCCGCGCATAGGTGCCCGACGTGCCTGCGGCGGGCGGCGGCGCGAAGATCTCGAGCACGCGCAGAGGCTCGCTTCCGTGCGCGAACGCGTGGTGCCACGTGTCCCTGCGGAAAAAGACGCTGCGACCGGCAGGCACCTTCTGCACCTCACCGGTCTCGGGGTTGGCGAGGACCATCGTCCCGTCGAGCACGTGGAGGAGCTCGTCCGCGGCGAACACGGTCCGGTACTCGGGCGAGTGGGTGAACGACCCACCCGCGGGCAGCCCGAAGACGAGCGCATGGATCGACGATGTCGACGCATAGATCAGGTCTGAGACGACGCCCGCCTCCTCGTCGCCCCAGAGATGGCGCGTGACGGTGTCGCGTCCGATCCGCGTCGGGACGTCGAAGGTCGGGCGCGGCGAGGGCGAGTATGGCGGCGGCGAGGGCCCGTCCGCGTGCTTGGTGTCGCTCACGCCGCGCCCGCCGTACGTTCGGCGGCAAGCTCGAACGTGGTGGAGAGCCTCTGCGTGATCCCTGTCTGCCCGGATCGGTAGGCGCTCTCGATGATGTCGATCACGTGCCGCGCGTGCTCGACGGTCACCCGCGTCGGGACGCCGTCGCGCACCCAGTTCACTAGCTGCATGATGTCCTCGAAGACGTGGGGCTCGGGCAATCCGCGGTGGGACCCGACGACGTGCGGCAGGACCCGCATCTGCGCGTCCCAGTCGCTCACGGGCGCATCGGCGGTCAGCTCGCGTCCGGGAAAGTCGAACGGTTCGCCATTCAGGAGAACGCCATCGATCGTCCCGCGGGTGCCGAAGTAGACGCTCGCGGCGAACTGCTCCGATACCGCGCCGGCGGCGGTGCCGAATGCGACCGCGAAGAGGCCGTCGCCGAAGTCGAGCAGCGCGAGCGTGTTGTCGTCCGCCTCGGTCGGGATCCGCTCGCCAAGGAACGTGCGCTCCGCGATCCGGACCGCCGATAGGGCCGTGACTCGCTTTGCCGGGCCGAGCACGGAGGTTAGTTGGTGGAGGGCATAGACGGTGATGTCGTACATCGGGCCGCCTCCCGGCTTGCGGAAGTACCAGCTGGGGTTGATGGGCGCGTCGAGCCGCTCGGGCTCGTCCGCCTCGTGGTAGCTCTCGAAGGCGCCGCCGCAGATCGCCCAGGCGACGTCGCCGATCGCCCCTTCCCGAATCAGCTCCCGGGTGCGGCCGATCTGCGGCCGGAGGACCTCCCCCGGCGAGGGGACGAGCCCGAGGGCACGGGCGCGCGCGAGCTCGATCAGCTCGTTCGCCTCTTCGACTGTCGTCGTCATCGTCTTGTTGACGTGGACGTGCTTGCCGGCCTCGAGCGCGAGGCGGCAATGTGCATAGTGGAGTCCGATCGGCGAGGCGATCGTCACCGCATCGACGATGTCGGCGGCGAGCAGCTCCTCGACGTTCGCGAAGACCCCACCGATCCCGTACCGCTCGGCTGCGGCCCGGGCGCGCTCCAACGCCGGGTCGCACAGGGCGGTGACGGAAA
>CATPBV010000046.1 GCA_955652345.1 uncultured Solirubrobacteraceae bacterium
CGACGCTCAAGCAACTCGGGGTCTCGGACGTGAACATGCAGGAGGGGTCCCTGCGCTGCGACGCCAACGTCTCGATCCGCCCAGCGGGGTCGCACGAGCTCGGGACGAAGACCGAGCTGAAGAACATGAACTCGTTCCGCTTCCTCGAGCGGGGGCTGCGGGCGGAGATTGACCGCCAGATCGCGCTGGTGCGGGCCGGAGAGTCGGTGATCCAGGAGACGATGCATTTCGATCCGGCGACAAGTTCGCTGACGGCGCTGCGCTCCAAGGAGGAGGCCCACGACTACCGCTACTTCCCCGAGCCCGACCTGGTGCCGCTACTGGCGATCGAGGAGATGATCGCCGCTGCCCGCGCGGAGCTTCCGGTCGAGCTCCCGGCGCAGCGCGCAGCCCGCCTGGAGAGCGAGCTCGGGCTGAGCACCGATCGTGCCCGCGACTTCGCCTTCAGGGCCGAGCTCGGCGACTACTTCGAGCGCGCGCTCGCCGCAGCGCGGGGGAATGGCGCCTCGGGCGACGGCGTCGATGCCGTCGAGCTGGCGAACTGGATACCCGAGCTGATCGCGCGGATCGACTCCGATGACCCGGCTGATTCCCGGGTCACGCCCGAGAGCCTTGCGGTGCTGGCCGCGATGGTCAAAGCCAGGGAGGTCAGCCGCGACGCCGCGCGCGAGGTTCTCTCCACCCTGGTCAACGAAGGGGGAGACCCGCGCGCGATCGTTGAGCGGGAGGGTCTGGGGGCGATCGGCGGCGATGGTGATCTCCTCGAGCTGGTCGACGCCGCGATCGCTGCCGATCCCGACGCGGCGGAACAGGTTCGCGCCGGGAACATGAAGGCGCTCGGCCCGCTCGTCGGCCACGTTCGACGGGAGAGCAAGGGCCGCGCGGACGGCGGGGAAGTCACCCGCCTGATCCGCGAGCGTTTGACAAAGAAGTAACTGTCCCGTCGCTTACCTGTCACAGCTCACCTGTCAAGGTGGCTGAATGTCCAATGCGCGGGATGAAACCCCTGACATACAGGGAAAACGTCCCGTGGATCTGCAGATCGTCCGGCTCGCAGAGCGGCAGCACGGCGTCGTCAGCCTGCGACAGCTCCAGGCGCTCGGGTTGGGCGCGGGAGCCATCGAGCACCGGATCGCGACGGGCCGGCTCCATCGAATCCATCGCGGGGTCTATGCGGTTGGCCGCCCTTCGCTGACTAGGAAGGGGCACTGGATGGCCGCGGTGCTCGCATGCGGCCCCGGAGCAGTGCTGAGCCATCGCAGCGCCGCGGCGCTGTGGCAGCTGCGAGAGGACGGGTGGAAGACCGATGTGACAGTTCCCGGGGACAGGCGCAGCCGGGGCTTCATCAAGGCCCACCGCGCCCGCATGGACCCTGCGGACATCACCCACTGCGACGGCATCCCGGTCACAACCGTCGCGCGAACCCTCCTCGACCTCGCCGCTGTCCTTGATCGCGACCAGCTGGTCAAGACCGTGGAGGAGTCAGAGCGCCGGAAGCTGTTCGACCTGCGGGCGGTCGAGGCGGTGCTGACCCGCAATGGCCGCCGCTGCGGAACGCCCGCGCTGCGCGACGTCCTAGCGGTGTACCGCGAGCCGCCGCCCACCCGCAGCGACCTCGAGCGCGACTTCCTCGCGCTCGTCCGGAGGACCGCGGCCGTCCCGGAGCCTCACGTCAACGTGCGCGTGGAAGGTTTCGAAGTCGACGCGTTCTGGCCGCGCTCGCGACTCGTCGTCGAGCTCGACGGGCGCGGCTACCACACCAGCCCCAGGGTGTTCGAGGCCGATCGAGCGCGCGACGCCGTCCTGCAGCGCGCCGGCTACAGAGTGATCCGGATCACGCGCCATCGCCTCCGCGCCGACCCGGCGGGAGTCCTGGAGCTGATCGCTTCAATGGCGAGCTAGTTCAGCTGACGTCTCGCGCCAGCCGGCGCACCATGAGCCCGGCGCCAAGCAGCGTCACGCCTCCCAGCGCGAGCAGCCCGACGTTGATCCCGGTGAACGGCAGCGTCGTGGTGTCGGACACTCTCGTGCCGTCCACCGACCCGCACAGCTGCGGGTTGTAGGTCTGGCAGCTCGAGCCGCCGGTCGCCAGCGCGCTCGCCGGAATCGCCAACGCGAAAACGACGCACAGCAACGCAATCATGCGCTTCATCCCGAATCCTTTCGTTTGTACCCCTTGCCCTGCCGCCATCATTGGCGAGTGGGCGCCCTACGGCAATGGTACACCACAATCATCGGCAATCCAAGGGGTTAGCTACAGCCTTGTGGGGCCGGTGCGAGCGCTGCCGTCCATCACGGTGATCTAGTGGACCACCGTGAGTAGCGCCAGGCCCTCCGAGGGCGTCAGCGGGTTCGGTCCCGACACCCGCGACAGCGCCTGCTGCACGGCCCACTGCGCCGGGTTGATCTGGTACGCGCGCACAAAGTCCTGATGGGCGAGCGTGCGATCGCCCATCGCCGAGGCAGCCAGCCCTGTTCCGAGCCACGCGTACCATCCGCCCGGCTCGCGCGCGGTCGCCTGGTCGAACCGTCGCTGGGCGGTCCGGTACAGCCCATTCTCGAGTGCGATCGTGCCGCCGAGTCGCCCAGGAACGGCGCTCAGCGGATCGAGCTCCGCGGCGATCGTGAGGTCGTGAAGCGCTGCTGCCGGCGCGCGTCCGCGCAGGTCGCTGGCGGTCGACACCTCGCGCACCGACAGATACGGGAAAGCGAGCACGGCGACCGTGGCCAGCAGCGCCAGCGTAGCGGCCGCGGCGAGTACCCCGCGAGGGAGGCGGAGCCGCCGCACGGTACGGGCCTCCGTCGGCTCTGAGCCGCCTCGCAGCGAGCCCGCCATCGCCAGGAAGCCGAGCGCCGGGCCCGTCAGCGCGGGCATCTCCCAGAACCAGTCGACGGATCCGTGAATCAGCCAGACCAGCGCCGGCAGCACGGCGATCGCGGCGACTGATGCGGTCAGACCGCCTGACCGCCGGCGCGAGGCGAGCGCGGCGAGCGTCGCCCCGACCAGAAACACCAGGAACAGCGCCGCACCGACCAGGCCCGTGTGCGCGAGCAGGCGGAACTCCAGGCTATGAGTCCACTGGAGCTCCTCGATGGTGTGACGATGGCGGATGTAGTAGTCGGGGAAGTTGTCCTGCCCGAGCCCGCCGATCGGATGTGCGAGCAGGGCGTCGAGCGACACCCGCCAGGCGTCATAGCGGCCGCTGCCAACGTCGGCGAAGTGCGAGACCGAGCTCGAGGCATAGGTCGGTGTCGTGAACCCATGCCATTCGCGCACGACGAACCGGATCGGGTGTCCGTGCGTCGCGAGGTTCGCACCGACGCCCGCGGCCGCGATCGCGACCGCGGCCGCACAACCGCCGATCGCCCGCCGCGCGCGTCGCGAGAGGCTCGGCGCCGTGACGCGGGCGTGGACGACGGCGAGAAGGATTCCGATGACCAAGACGCCCGCGCAGGCGAGCAGACCCACGGTCCCCGCGTGCCTGCTCGCGCGCAGGAACACGGACGCCGGAGCGGTGCCTCCGGCGCTGGCGCGATAGACCCCCAGCAGCGCCGGCAACGCCACGAGCGTCCCGACTGCCGGCAGGATCGCGATGGCGGCGACACGAAGACGATCCCGGGTCACCGCGAGCGCGGCGAGCAGCACGAACGGCAGGGTGAACAGCCAGCCGCGGCTCTGCGACATCAGCGCGAGCTCGAGTCCTCCGCATGCGACCGTCAGGAGCGCTCCGCGCAGCAGCGCGGGAAGCCCTCGGCGAGCCGCGAGCGCGACCGCGACGAGCGCGGCGGATGTGAACAG
>CATPBV010000047.1 GCA_955652345.1 uncultured Solirubrobacteraceae bacterium
ACCTTCCCTACATCCAAGCGCAGGTCGGACACATGAATCCGACCACCACGCTCGCGATCTACGCCCAGCTGATGCGCCGAAGCGATCGCGAGCAGCTCCGCACGGAGATTCGCAAGCTGCTCGGAGTGGAGACCGAGAGAGCGAGCAGAGCCGAGGGCTCAAGCCATCAAATCAGTCCGTCACAGCCTGGAGCGGCCCGTCTACGGGCCGCTGAAAAGGCCGGAAAAGGCCGCGCGCTCCATCCATGACCAATTCCACCGAGCATCGCTCTAACCAGAAGTGCCCCGTTTCCAGGGCTTTCAGTAGTGGGCGGTACTGGGCTCGAACCAGTGACCTCCTGCTTGTAAGGCAGGCGCTCTACCAGCTGAGCTAACCGCCCCGCGCGTTGATGCTACTGCCGGTAGTCGCTTGTGCCGCCTGACCGGAGGCGTTCGGCCGATGGTGGCGAGGTAGGATCGCCGCGGCATGGATCTGGGCCTCGAAGGGAAGGTCGCGCTCGTCACCGGCGCCTCTAAGGGGCTCGGTTTTGGGATCGCAAGGGAGCTGACCCGTGAGGGCGCGAGGGTTGCGATCAGCTCGCGTTCGGAGGAGCGGATCGCGGCCGCCGCGCAGGCAATCGGCACGCGGGGATTCGTTCATGACACCGGCGATGCCTCATCCGTGCCCGACCTGATCGCGCGCGTCGAGCAGGAGCTCGGGCCGATCGACATCCTGGTCACGAACAGCGGCGGTCCGCCCGCGTCCGAAGATGCCCTGTCGTTCGGACTCGATGACTGGCGCGCCGCCTATGAGCTGCTGCTGCTCGGGGCGGTCGCGCTCGTGCAGGCGGCGGTGCCGGGGATGCAGGCGCGCGGCTGGGGTCGAGTGATCTCAGTGTCCTCGGGCGTCGTCCGGGAACCGAGCCCGGTGCTGGTCCTGTCGGCCTCGCACCGCGCGGGGCTGTTGGCCGCGCTCAGGACCATCGCCCGCCAGGTCGCCGGCGACGGCGTCACCATCAACTCGCTGCTCACCGGCGTGATCGCCACCGATCGCTCGCGCGAGCTCGGCTCCGACCGGCCCGAACGAGGCGCGCAGATCCCGGCCGGCCGGCTCGGCACGGTCGAGGAGTTCGCCGCGGCGGCCGCATTCCTCAGCTCCGAGCGCGCGAGCTATATCACCGGGGCCGCGCTCCGCGTCGACGGCGGCGCGTCCCGGAGCGTGTAGCCGACAGGGTCAGCCTCCGGTGAGAACGGGGGGCGGACGGAGCGGACCGCACCCGTAGAGTCCCTTTCGGACCTGTGCCACGGACGGGGGATCGCTGGCGAACAGCTCGGGCAGGCTAACCGAGCGCAGGTGGCGTCGATGGAGGACTGGGAGCAGCGTTGTCAGGGCCCTGATCGTCTGCCCGTGGTTCTCGTGCATCAGGATGATCGCGCCCGGATGCAGGCCGGCCTCGACGTTTCTGATGACGCCCCGCCAGTTGGCGCCGATCGAGTCCCGCGAGTCCGTCGACCACATCACATCCAGCAGCCCCAGGCGCTTGACGAGCCGGTCGACACGTGCATCGCGAGCGCCGTATGGCGGGCGAAACAGGTACACCCGCTGGCGGGTCTGTGACTCGAGGGCGTTCCTGGTGGCCACGATCTGCGAGACGATCTGCCCATCCGAAAGCAGCTGTAAGTCCGGATGCGTGTAGGTGTGGTCCCCGATCGCGCCGAGCGCCAGCTCGGGGCGCAGCCATCCGGGGAAGATCCGGCTGCTCCTGCCGACGTCGAAGAAGGTCGCACGCGCGCCGGCCTGTCGCAGCTTCCGAAGCGCCAGATACGTGTAGGGACCCGGACCGTCATCGAACGTGAATGCGACCTCGTTGCCGCGGCGTCCCCCGCAGTAGATCGGCAGGCCCAGGCGCCCGAGCTGGCGGATGTGGCTGTAGCCGATCGCCTCCAGTCGTGCCAGTGCGCCGGCTGGCCGAGCCCCGCGGTGCGGGAGCACGAGGTGTCCGCTTGCGACGGTGTTCCTGCGAGACGGGCGCTGGCCGGACGAGCCCCCCACGAACAGGCTCACGACCGCGCCCGCGGCGACCGCCGACAGCGCCAGGACGGCAGCCGCGAGGACGAACTTGCGCCGCCGAGACGAGCGCTCGTCGCCGCCAGGCGCCGAGACAACCTGTCGCGGCTCCGACATGAATCCGAGTCTAAGTACCGGTCGATCCGCCCCCGCGAGCGCTAAGAGACTTCTCAGCCAACGCGGGCCTCGCGACCTTGCCAGAAGGGCTCGCGGAGCTTGCGCTTGAGGATCTTGCCGGCACCCGACTTTGGCAGCGACTCTTCGCGCAGATCGATCCGCTTCGGCACCTTGTAGGCAGCGATCAACTCGCGGCAGTGAGCCACCAGCTCACGCTCGGTCACCTCGGCGCATGGGACCACGACCGCGTGCACCGCCTCCCCCCATCGCTCGTCGGGAATCCCGAAGACCGCTGCCTCGAGCACGGCCGGATGCGAGTACAGCGCCTCCTCCACCTCGGTGCTGTACACGTTCTCGCCGCCGGAGATGATCATGTCCTTCGCGCGGTCGACGAGGAACAGGTGAGCGTGCTCATCCAGGTAGCCGAGGTCTCCCGTCCGCAGCCAGCCACTGCCGAGTGCTCGCTGGGTCGCCTCCGGCTTATTCCAGTAGCCGGGGGTCACGTTTGCGCCCCGAGCGCGAACCTCTCCGACCTCGCCCGCAGGCAGCGGCAGACCTTCATCCTGGTCCACGATCTCAAGCTCGATCCCGATCGCCGGCTGTCCGCATGAACGAGCCCGCGGCGTGTCGAGCAGGAGCTGCTCATCGGGGAGCAGCGTCAGAATCGGAGCGGTTTCGGTCAGCCCGTAGATATGTAGAAGTGACGCATTCGGGAATGCTGTGACGGTGCGGCGAAGGACCGCCGTGCCGACCGGCGAGCTGCCGTGGCTCAGCCACCGCAGCGTGGAGACATCGCGCGGTCGTCGTTTCTGTTCGTCAGCGAGGGCGGCCATCATCGTCGGCACCACCAGCGTCGCGGTCACTCGCTCACGCTCGATCGCGTCGAGGACCGCGCCGGGGTCGAACGCAGGCAGGATCACGTGGCATCCGCCGGCCCACACGGTGGCAAGGACGCCGATCGTCCCGGCGGCGTGGAACATCGGGGCGACGACCAGCCAGCGGGTGTCGGGTGTGAACGGCCAGCACGCCATGAAGTGGTAGGCGTTGGCGATCAGGTTCCCGTGCGTGAGCATCACGCCCTTCGCCGCTCCGGTCGTCCCGCCGGTGTAGAACAGACCGGCGAGGTCGCCTTCCGCGACCGAGCCCCAGGACCCAGGGATGGCATCGCCGAGGATCGCGTCGTAGCCGTCGGGAAGCTCGACGAAGCGGCCGACCGCGTCACTCAGCTTGGCGAACTCCGGGGCGGCGAACAGCACGCTCGCTCCCGAGTCATCGAGCGCGTATCGCAGGTCTCGCTCCGTGTGCCGGGCGTTCAGCGGGACCAGCACGAACCCACCGGCGGGGACCGCAAGGTAGAGCTCCAGATACCGGTGGCAGTTCGGCCCCACCACGGCCACCCGCGCCCCCTCGGGAAGGTCCATCGCGCGTAGCGCACCGATCAGGCGACGGACACGGTCGTGGAGCTGGGCGTGCGTGAACCGCTGCTCCCCGCAGGTGACCGCGGGCTGGTCCGCGGCGACTCGCCGCGCGCGCTCGAGCGGTCCCGCGAACGTCCGCGTCAGCCCCGCGTGACTCGGCC
>CATPBV010000048.1 GCA_955652345.1 uncultured Solirubrobacteraceae bacterium
CCTCGCCATCAGATGGGTGACCGGGGCGACGACGAAGAAGAACACGGCCGCGGCGATCGACGCGAACGTGATCACGTTGTTGAGGAAGTCGCCATACAGAAAGTGGCTGCCGTTGATCGTGAACGAGAGAGACTGAAAGCTGGGCTTGCCGAAGATCACCGCGATGATCGGCGTCAGCAAGTCGGCGACCAGAGCCTTGACGACGGCGGCGAACGCGGTCCCGATCACGACCGCAACCGCCAGGTCTACGACATTGCCGCGAAACAGGAACTTCTTGAAGTCACCAAGCATCGTCACGGCTTCAGCCTCCAGTGCGATCGGTGGCGCCAGCCGTAGCAAGAACCCGCCATGGCCACGACGGGCGTTCAGTGGTCATAGAACTGCGAAAGCCTAATCCCGCGGCGTGAAGATCGGCCGCGCGATCAGCCTCGAGCTAGAAGATCATGCCCGCCGCCCTTGGACTCGCCGCCCGAGGTCGGCGACCCGGTAAGCTCTCCGCAGTGGGTATCAGCGACATCCTCCAGCCAACGCACCTGCTGTTCATTCTGGTGGTCGCGCTTCTGGTTCTCGGACCGAAGCGACTCCCCGAGGTGGGGCGTTCGCTCGGCCGCGGACTGCGTGACTTCAAGGACGCGATCAGCGGCATGGACATCGGGCGCCACGACGAGGTGCCGAGCTATACGCCCGAGCACACAGAGCCGGTCGCATACGGCCCGGCGGGTTATCCGAGCCCCGCAGCGGAGAGCACGCCACCGAGCGAGCCGGTCGTACCCGAGCCGGTGAGTCCTCCAAGCGCCGAGCACACGCCACCAAGCGCACCGGCCGACGCCGAGGTTGTCAGCCATCCGAGTGGCGAGACTGCAGCGCCGGCGAGCGAGCCGGCGGACGCCGAGCTTGTGAGCGATCCGAGCGGCGACAGCGCGCCGACGGCGGGCAAGTCCGCCGAGCACGTCCACTGAGACAAGCGCGTCGACGGACCGACGACTTCGCTCGCTAGGCTCGGCCTTCGCGCTGTCGGCACCGGGCCCGCCGACCGTCCCCGGGCGGGGGTACGCTCGGAAGACCGGTGGATGAGATCGCAACGACCGAGACCGCCGCGCTCGTCGCCCTGCTGCGTATCGGCAGCCGGCCCTGGGCTGCGTATGCGGATCTCGTCGAGCAGCGGGGCACCGCGCTGGAGATCCTGCGCGAGGAGCTCGCCGGGTCAGAGTGCGACCAGGGCAGCCTCCTCGAGAACCGTGGCGACCGGGAGGCTGAGGCCGACCTGCTCAATCGAACCGCGGCGGACGTCGACCGATGGACGGAGGACGGGCTGCAGGTGCTCACCGTTCTGCACCCCGGCTACCCGGAGAACCTCCGCGCGGTCCACGATCGCCCCCCGCTCATCTTCGTGGCCGGCAAGCTCACGCCCGCCGACGCCCGCTCGATCGCCGTGGTCGGCGCGCGGAAGGCGACCCCAAGCGGCCTCGCTCGGGCCCGGGCAATCTCCGAGCACCTGAGCCACCGGGGCTACACGGTCGCATCCGGGCTCGCCGCGGGGATCGATACAGCGGCCCACACCGCCGCGCTGGCGAGCGGCGGGAGGACCGTCGCTGTGATCGGCACCGGGCTTCGCCGCAGCTACCCCCCGGAGAACGCCGCGCTCCAGCGCCGGATCGCTGCCGAGTTCGCCGTGATCAGTCAGTTCTGGCCGGATGCGCCGCCCACGCGGCGGACGTTTCCGATGCGCAACGCGACGATGTCGGGGCTGACCCTCGCGACCGTGGTCGTCGAGGCCTCGCAGACCAGCGGCTCGAGGATGCAGGCCAGGCTCGCGCTCGAGCACGGACGCCCCGTCTTCCTGCTCGACACACTGTTGGAGCAGGAGTGGGCGCGGGACTACGCGCGGCGTCCGGGCATACAGGTCGTCCGGTCCCCCGAGGAGATCACGGAGGCCGTTGAGCGGCTCACCTCCTCGGACACTCTGGTCGCGTAACGCCAGGCGCCTGTCCGACCGTGCGCTGAGTCCGCCCGATGCCGACCGTTCGCGAGCTGAGCGCGCCGTACGAGAACTACATGCTCGTGCCGCGCCCAGGGCCCGGCGTGTGCCCTGTTTGCTTCACATTCACGACCGGGCTCGGCGTTTGCAGGGCGTGTGCAAGCGCCGAGCAGTGGGCCGACGCGGTCGTACCGATCTCCTACAGCATCGCCGGCGAGCAGCTCAATCATGAACTGTGGCGCTACAAGCGTCTCCGCGGAGACGTCCCCCGCCGGCTAACGATGCGGCTCGCAGCCGTTTTGTGGCGCTTTCTCGACGGCCACGAAACATGCGTCGCGGCCGCCGCCGGGACGAGTGAGTTCGAGCTCGTCACCACCGTGCCGTCGGGCGACCGTGAGCGGGACGAGACGCATCCGCTCCGTCGGATAGTCGGGGAGCTGGTCGGCCTCACGTGGCTCCGCCACGAGCGGCTGCTCATGCGCTCCGACCGACCGGTGCCTGGTCGGGAGTTCAATACCGACAAGTACGTCGCGAAGCGAAGGCTCGATGGAGAGCCGGTGCTGCTAATCGATGACACCTGGACCACCGGCGCGAACGTGCAGAGCGCCGCGGCAGCGCTTAAGGCGGCGGGTGCCGGCGTCGTCGGTGTCGTCGTGATCGGTCGTCACATCAAGCGGGACTGGCAGGACAACGACCGCCGGCTGCGCGCGCTTGCGCGGCCGTTCGACTGGGATCGCTGCGCGCTCGAGCTCGCCGGAAAGGCAGGCTCGCCGTAGGGTGCCGGCGCGGCGCAGGTCACGCGTGCCTCGAGGCCGATCAAGCCCGCCAGCAGGATGTCGAATTTAGGCGATTAAGGTCGGCGCGAGCAGGGGCGCAGCCGAAGTCAGTCCTGGGAGCGGCGGCAGCTGACGGGGCCTGCCCCGCTCCATCCTATCCCGGTGTCACGCGCCGCGGAGCACGTAATCCGCGGGATCGAACCTCCGCGTGCGAGCCCGGAAGCGAAAGGTGAAGGACGGCCAGAGGGTCGTGTTGCGGCCGGTCTGGTCGAGATACCAGCTGCGGCACCCGCCGGTGTTCCAGACCGTCCCGGCAAGGCGGCGCTGGAGCTCCTCGTTGTACGCGGCCTGAACCTCCGGGCGGACATCGGCGGTGCGCAAGCCGAGCTCGTCAAGCGTCTTCAGCGCCGCGGTCACGTACGCGACCTGCGACTCGATCATGTACACGATCGAGCTGTGGCCAAGGCCGGTGTTCGGACCGGTGATCATGAACGCGTTCGGGAAACCGGCGATCGTGGCCCCGAGGTACGCCGACATGCTGGGATGCCAGACGTCCGCCAGGAGCGCGCCGCCCAGTCCCCGAATCCGCCGCGCGAACGGCGGGTCCGTGACGCGGAAGCCCGTTCCGCAGATGATCGCGTCGACCTCGCGCCTGACGCCGTCCGCGCCGACGATCGAATCTCGCTCGACCGAGCCGATGGCGCCGGTGATCAGCTGGGCATTCGGCTGAGTCAGCGCCGGGTAGTAATCGTTTGAGATAAGGATCCGCTTGCAGCCGAGGCGGTAGCTCGGCGTCAGCTGACGGCGCAGGACCGGGCCTGGGACCTGCGCTCGAAGATGCGCGCGCGCGACGTGCTCGAGCGCCCTCATCATGCGGGGCTCGAGCGATAGCCCCACGACGAGGGCCTCGCGAGCGGCCCACACCCCCGCGCGCCACAGGTGCTGGGAGCGCGGGAGCGCCCGCCACAAGGCGCGTTCCCAGCGTCGGACCGCGCGGTCGGGATAGGGCAGAATCCAGGGCGCGGTGCGCTGGTAGACCTGAAGCTCGGCCACGTGAGGCTGGATCCGAGGCGTGAACTGGATGCTGGAGGCGCCAGTTCCGATCACCGCTACCCGCTCCCCGCGGAGATCGTGCCCATGGTCCCAATTGGCCGAGTGGAACACGGTACCGCGGAAACGGTCCAGGCCGGGCACCGACGCAATCGAGGGCTCCGACAGTCCCCCAGGGGCGAGCACGAGCAGCTGCGCGCTGAAGCGGCCGCCGGCGGTTTCGATATCCCACCTCCCGCGCTCCTGATCCCATGCCGCGGCGGTCAGCTCGTGGCCGTAGCGGATGTGCGGCCCGAGCCCGAACCGATCGGCGACTTGTCGTAGATAGGTCCAGATCTCAGCCTGGAGCGGGAACGTCCGGGTCCAGTCGGGGTACGGCGCGAACGAGAACGAGTAGAGCGTCGAGGGCACATCGCATTGGCAACCCGGATACGTGTTGTCGCGCCAGGTGCCGCCCAGATCGTCCGCGCGCTCGAGGATCACGAAGTCCTCGACGCCGCTGCGCTTCAGGCCGACAGCGGTGCCAAGCCCGCCGAAGCCGCTGCCGACAATCGCGGCCCGCACGTCGGTTGCGTGGGCGGGCGGCCCGGTCATCGCTGAAGACTGTCCAGAGGCGAAGCTACACAAGTGTAGTCACGCCCCTGCGCTAGCCTCCGCGCCGTCGATGCCACCCAAGCCCGCCGCCCAAGCACAAGCCTCCAAGCCGCGGCGCCCGTACGCACCGCGAATGCCGCCGGAGCAGCGCCGCGAGCAACTGCTCGACGCCGCCCTGAGCGTGATCGTCGAGCAGGGCTACAGCGGTGTGTCGATCGAGGCGATCGCCCGTACGGCGGGCGTCACCAGACCGGTCGTTTACGACCACTTCCCGGACCTGGGGCGGCTGTTGCGCAGCCTTGTTCAGCGTGAAGAGCGCTACTCGCTCGAGCAGCTCGAGCACGTCGTTCCCGGCGATCCTTCAGAAGACGACCCGGTCGAAGTGCTGGCCGGGGGTGTGAAGCGGTTTCTCGAGGCGGTGGGGGAGCGGCCCGCGACGTGGCGGATCATCCTGCTGCCGCTCGACGGGACACCGCCCCTCGTTCGCGAGCACGTGCGGCGCAATCGCGAGATGATGCTCGGGCGGATCGAGCAGTTCGTGCGCGAGTCAATCCGCCGGGGCGAGCTGCCGGGCGAGCTCGACGTCGAGCTCGCGGCGCGCGCGGTTCGCGACCTGAGCGAGGAGGCGGGACGAATGGTCCTGACGGACCCCACCCGATACTCCCCTGAGCGCTATGAGGGCTTCGTCCGGAGCGTCCTGAAACTGCTGCTCGCACGGTAGCTGCGCCGTCGGCGCTCCTCGCCGCCGCAGGTTGACAAGGCTCACACAAGCTCGCGAGCGCGACCTCCTAACATGGCGGCGATGCGGGCGCTCACGAAGATCGTGATCCGGCACAAGGCGTTGGTGCTCTGCACCTGGTTGGCGCTATTCGTCTTCGGCGGCTACGCGGCCTCGAAGCTCGGCCCGCTGCTGTCAAACCAGTTCACGGTCCCGGGATCGGAGTCGCAGCGCGGTCTCGACGTCCTCCGCGCGCGGTTCCATCAGCGAAGTGACGGCGCGTTCACGCTGGTGGTGCAGTCGACCGGTGGGCCGCTTGACCCGCTCGTCGTCGAGGCAGCAGCGCAGCGCGGCGCAACCCAGCTTGCCAACGGCAGGGCGGCGCCGGTCCAGCGAGCCGCGCCGGGCGTGCTCTACGCCCAGATCAACACCTCGCTGAAGAACGCTCAGGCGGGCGACCGGACCCCGGCCGTTCGCAGCGCGATCGGCCAGATCCCGGGAGCTCGGGTATACGTCACAGGCTTTCCTGCGCTCAACCACGACGAGCAACCGCTCTACAGCCAGGACCTCACACGCGGCGAGGCGATCGCCGGCCCGATCGCGCTGCTCGTGCTCCTGTTCATGTTCGGGACGCTCGGCGGCATCATCGTCCCGGTCGCGTTTGCGGCGATCACGATCCCGACGAC
>CATPBV010000049.1 GCA_955652345.1 uncultured Solirubrobacteraceae bacterium
CCGCTCGCGTACCTCGGCGCCATCGTCGATGTGAGCCAGGATCGCTCGAGCGAGTGCTTGTTCGTCGCCGGGATGGACGACGTAGCTTTGATCGAGCGCAAGGTCGGCTAGCCCGCCCAGCGCGGTGACGATCGCGGGCACCCCATATCCAGCCGCGACGCTTCCGACGCCCGACTGCGAGGCCTGGGTGTACGGCAGCGCCGCGAGTGAGATCGAGGCGAAGAACCTCCAAAGCTCCGACTCCGGCAGGTACTCGCGCTCGACGGTCACCCTGGAATCGGCAAGCGGCAAGGTGGACTCGCCCGAGCCGCGCACGCGTAGGTGCACCTCAGGGCGCTCCGTCCACACGCACGGCATCGCTCGAGCGAGCACTTCGAGGCCCTTGTATGGGGCAAGCCGGCCGAAGAAGCCCACGGTTGGTCGTGGAGGCGGCTGGAGCGGCCGGGGCGCGATGTGAAGTCCGTGCGCGATCACTGCAGCTCGCTGCTGGGGATCGAGCACCAGCTGATCCCGGAGGCGCTCGCTGTGGACGACGATGACCGAGGCCCTGGCGCGCCACATGTCGCGCGAACCGTGCAGGAACCATCGCTTGCGGGCACCCGGCAGAGGCTGGCCCGGGTGAGGCGCAGGATCGTGAAGCGTCAGGACGGTCGGCGGCCCGGCGAGCAGCGGCAGCATTCGCGGGTCGGTGCCGTCGTGCACATGCACGAGCTGCGGAGCGAAGCCCCTGACCTGACGGCGCAGGCGGAACACGGCTGCCGCTGCGCGCGGGTCCGACAGCCGGCCCGGCAGCTCCAGCACCAGCACGCCGGCTCTGCGAGCGTCCTCGAGCGCCCGCTCCCTCTCACTCGGGTCCCTGCCAAATTCTTCGGCGTGGGTGCGGCACACCAGCAGCACCTGCGCGCCGGCGCGAGCGAGCGCCGCGGCCTGTGCGGCGGCGTACTTCAGGAACCAGTCGCAAGCCAGCGCAACGCGCATCGGCTGAGATCTACGTGGCTGCGGCAGAGCCGCCCAGCGCCGGCACGCCTGGGACCGCGGGAACGCCCGCCGGCTTCGCGCGCATCCCGGCCACCAGCACGAATCCGCAGGCGATCCCGAAAACAGCCATGGTGCCCGGGTCCTGGAGATACGTGCCCACGAGACAGCTCAGCAGAAGCCCGATCACCGACCCGATCCCGGCGGCGATCATCGCGCGATTGACGGGGTCCGTATCGATGCGGACCTTTTTCAGCCCATAGGCGAGCACGATCCACGGAATCAACAGGAACGCCAGCGCAACCGGGACCCCCATGTCGGTCGTCAGGTGCAGGTACCAGTCCTCGACGTAGCCTCGATAACTGCCAAATACGTAGGCACCGTAGTTCTGATACCAGCCGACGCCGTACCAAGGATTGGCGGAGATCGCGTCGAACGCGTGCGAGAACTCGTCAGCGCGCGCCTGGGCTGAGCCGGAGGCCAGCACCTGGGATGACAGAGCGCTTTGGGCGCGCTTCGTGACCTGCGTCGCCACCGCCGGAATGACCGCCGACTGGACGATGATCGCGAGCGTGATGGCGCCCGCGACCGCGATGATCAGGAACCGATGCCGCAGGCGCGGGCCCCCCAGCACCACGGTGACGAGCACCGCGACGACGAGGCCGAAGTACATGTTGCGGTTCAGGCTGACGCCGATCGCCCCGATCATCAGGCACAACGCGACGATCCGCCCGAGGCGCCAGCGGTCCCTCACCGTGAGCACCATCGCGAGGGTGGGGACGGTCATCGCGTACACGAAGAACAGCCCAGGTAGGCGGATTCTCGAAGTGCCGGCGAGGCTCGGGTCGACCGATACGGAAAGGGCGGAACTGGGGTTGTAGTGCGTCAGCAGCGCCGAGAAGCCGCCCGAGGCGGCTGCCAGGAGCGAGAGCGCCGCCACGACCGCGGCAAACGCGATCGACGCGCCCAGCAGCTTGCCCCACAGCTTCGCGGATGAAAGCTCGAGCACCACGATCAGGGCCACCGCGAGGGAGGCGAGGACCTTGTATCCGGTGAGTGCCTCTCGGGCGCCGGCATGGCCCTGCAGGGCAAGCTTGATGCTCGGCACGAGCGCCAGCACCATCAGGAGCGCCAGGCCAGCGGAGAAGCGCCGCACTGCCGGTGGCCAGGTCCGCCATGGCCGTCGCCACAAGGTCCCTCCAACGGCGACGATCGCTGCGTAGTCGGCGATGTTCAATGGAGGATTGCCTGGCAGATGGGGCCGGGGCAGGACGTCGTACGCGAACACGGAGGCGAGCAGAGCGAGCAGGAGCATCAGGGCGGCGAGCGGGCGCGGAAAGACTGCGATCAAGAGCGGTATCCCGATCATCGCCTCCGCGGCAACCTTCCCGTAGTGGGAGATGGCCAGGCGACCCGCGAACAGGCCGACGACACACGCCAGCCCGACGAGCAAGATGGCGCCCGCGCGATTGTCCAGGCCGGGAACCCTTCTCGAGAACGAAGTCGTTGTCATCGACGGGCCCGTTAGTCCGCTGTCCTAGAAGAGGTCGCCGTCACGACGCCGTGCCCCACCATCTCCGATGATACCGGGGGTGCTTCTGAGGCGTGCCGGCGTGGCACACGCTCCAGGGCGCGCCGGGCGACCCACGACCGGGACCGCAGCCACGGGAGCCGTGCCAGTCGAGTCGCGACGTCGACCGGAAGCCGCCGAGCACGTAGCGCCCAAACGCCGCACGCCATGAGGTACAGAGCTGACAGGAGGACCAACGCGATCGCCCGTAGGCCGCGGCCATGGACAGGGTCGGTGTAGCAGAACGCCAACACCGGCAGCGCCAGCAGCGTGCAAATGACCAGCGGCGGCACCACTGCATCGATGTAGTCGCGGGCGGGGATCGAGAAGCGCCTGTGGACCAGGAAGACCTGGGCGAGAGCGCCGAGCGTGAGCGCCACTACGGTGCCGGCGAGAACCCCCCAGATGCCGAAGATCGGGGAGAGCGAGGCGGTGAGGATGATGTTCGCGACGGCTGCCGCGACCGAGCTGCGTGCGACGACTCCGGGCTCTCCGGCCGCCACAGCGAGCGCGTACCCGACCGCGGTGGAGGCGCCCATCAGGTACGCGGCGCACAGGCACACCAGGATCGCGACGGAGTTCGGTGGCGCATGCGACAGCCAGACCTCGAGCAGCAGCGGAGCTGTCGCCATCAGGAGCAACATCGGGGGGAAAACCAACGTCGCTGAGACCTCGTTCAGGCGGCGATAGCGCTCGCGAGCAAGTTCGGATCCGAAGTGCGACCTCAGCCAGGTGAGCTCGATGCTGATCGCCGAGGTGGCGTAGTTGGCGACCTCGCGAACGGCGATCGCGACCCGGTTTGCCAGCTCGTAGGCGCCTGCCGCGCTTGGCCCGACGGCGAATGCGATCACGACCTTGTCGGTTTGGTAGTTGACGAGCGCCGTCACCCGAACCAGCTGGTTCTTGATCGAGAACGCCAGGAACTCCCGCATCCTTCGGCGGTCGGGAATGGCGAACGGGATCGGGCCCTCCGCGTGGATCACCACGATCGCTACGACGATCGGCCACAGCACTCCCGCCCCGGCGTTGGCGAGCGCGTACCCGGGGAGCTTCGCGCCGAGCGCGATCGAGCCGACGCTGGCGACGAAGTTGATCGCCGCGCCAATCGTGATGCCGATGTTCGGGGCGACCATTCGCCTGCGCCCGATCGGATACGCGCAAATCACGGACATCGCCATCGAGCAACACATCAGAGATGCGCTCGAGCACAGGACGATGCGCATGTCGCTCGTGGAGATGCCACCCAGCGCGTGGCTCAGCAGCGGCGCGGCGGCGAACGTCACCGGTCCGAGCACCGCCGCAATCACGCCAACCGACAGCCACCCGATGGCCATGTACTCGCCGCACAGCCGACGGTCCGACTGATGCGCCGCGATGTATCGCGCCAGCGAGGCGCCCACCCCGAGATCGAGCAACGCTCCGTACTGGGCCAGAGCCCCGGTCAAGGCCCAGATTCCGAAGCGTCTGAGACCAAGGCCCTGAAGCACCACCGGGGCCGACAGGAAGCTGAACAGATAGGCGGCAAGCTTCGGGGCGGTCTGAGCCACCGAGTTCCTGACCAGGGACGACGGCTTGTCGCTCGAGATGCTCACAGGCCTGCTCTGGCGAGGAAAGCTCGCCCATGGTCCCCGCCTCGGAGATCGAGCCTACCCGCGAGTTCAAACTAGCAGCATCGGCCGCAGCAGATGTGTCGCCCCGGGTGCTAATGCGGACGATTTCGCTCAGCGCAACCGCGACTTGGGCCGGCTCAGAAGCCCACGCCGGGGCGAGACCTCCGCGTCGGAGGGCTCGTAGTAGCCGTAGTACCCGTAGCGCCCGCCTGACGTGGGCTTGTACGAATTGACTACGACGCCGAGAATGTGGGCGTTCAGGCCACGCAAGCGTTTCATCAGGCGCGCGGCTTGGTCGCGATGGCTGACGCCGATGCGACTGATCAACAGGATCCCGTCGACCTGGTGGGCGAGCGGGATCGCATCGCTGACGACGCCGATCGGGGGGGTGTCGATGATCACGATGTCGTACATCGAGGCCGCAGCGTCCAGCAGTTCGACCATCCGCTTGCTTTCGAGCAGCTCGACCGGGTTCGGGGGAACCGAGCCCGCGAGCAGGATGTCGAGGTGCACGGGCCGTTCGCTGTGCTGAACCTGATCCGGCGTGACGACGAGCTCCCGAAGGCCCGCGTGGAGGTCCTGAGAATGACTCAGCAGCTCGGCAAGACCGGCGACCGATTCCCGGCCGATCAACCGCGTGAGGGTGGGCCTGCGCAGGTCGGACTCGATCAACAGGGCCTGCTTGCCGTCGGCCCGGGCCGCGGCCCGGGCGAGGTTCAGCGACACCATCGTCTTGCCCTCGCCGCTCTCCGCGGAGCTCACCATCACGACCTGGATGTTGCGGTCGACGTCGAAGTAGCGAAGCTGCGCCCGGATCATCAGGAAAGCCTCTTCGTCGCGCGGGGAGGGGATCCCACCGGAGCGGATCACGCTCGACTCCGGGACCATCCCGATCACCGGCACGCCGTAGACCTCCTCCACCTCCTCGGGGGTCTTCACGCGGCGGTCGCGCAGCTCGAGCACCCCAATCATCCCGCCGCCGACGAGCAGACCTAGCAGCAGCCCGAGGATCCCGTCGCGCTTCGGGTTCGGGTAGGAGGGCGATTTCGGAACGGTGGCGGTCTCGACCGGGGCGGCGTTGCCGGTCTGGGCGGCCTGCAGGAGCTGGATCTTCTGCAGCTCTGCGATCAGCGGCTGCGCGATCGGGCCGCTTCGCTGTGACGTTGGAATCCGGCTCAGGTTCAGTGCGATTTGATCCGCGGTGGCCTGAAGCTGGTTGCGAGCAGTCTGCTGCTGAAACAGGATGAATTGGTTGACATATGCATTCGCGATCTTTGCCGCCAGCGTCGGGCTCGGGTCGGTCGCGCTTACCGGCACCACATCGGATTGCGCATCGGACCCGACGTTGACGTCGGTCTTGACCTGCTCTACCGGTATGTGCAGAGATGCCGCGACGAGCCGTGGGATGGTCGGGAGCTGCACCAGGGCTTGCTCGGTCGCAGCCTGGCGTGTCGGGTCGCCGGCCGACACGCCGTAGGGATTGACTCCGGCGAGGGTCAGGTCAAAGCGCTGGTTGCTCGTGAACTGCACGGCCGCGGTAGCCGTGTACTTCTTCGTCTGTCGCGAAGACAGCACGTAGGCAGACATCGCGGCGATCACCGCGGTCAGCACTATCACCCACCAACGCCGCCTGAGCGCCGTCAGAAACCATGACCCGTCGCGCTCCCCTGCGAGCCGGTCGAACATGAAACCGCGCCTTCCTTCTTTCGATCGTCCTAATCCGCTCGCTGGGCGTCCAGCCCTGCCGCGCGAGCGGCCAGGGATGATACAGGTTGCAGAGCTTTCGCCGCGTCAACGAGAAAGCGGCGGATCCCAGGCGGGACGGTCGACTGCGGCAGCTGGAGCGGCGGCCTTCGGGCACCGGTACACTGGTCACGTGGGCGGCGATCCGGGGTGATGCCGCCATCCACGGGGATGACTGATTTCTCTCTTTCCGATGGCAGGTCGGCAGCGCAGCGATCGAACGGGCTGTGGCCTGAGGCTCCGCACCCCGGCCAGCTGGTCCTCGTTCCCGGGGGCGCGGGCTACATAGGTTGCGTGCTGGTCCCGAGGCTGCTCGATCGCGGCTACCGGGTCCGGGTGCTCGACCGGTTGTACTTCGGCGAGGAACCGATGGCCGGCTTCCGGGACCAGATCGAGTTGGTGGTGGCGGATGTCCGCGACATCCCCGAGGATGCGCTCGACGGCGTCGATGGCGTGATCAACCTGGCGGGCCTCAGCAATGATCCGACCGCGGAGTTCAACCCCGATGCCAACTGGCAGATGAACGCGCTCGCAACCGAGGCTCTGGGTCGAGCGTGCGTTCAGCGCGGGATCGAGCGCTACGTGTTCGCCTCCTCGTGCTCCCTATACGACGGTCTTCCTCCGGGGATGCACGCGGAGAATGCTGCGATCACGCCGAGGGCCGCGTACGCGACGTCCAAGCGCTACGGCGAGGAGCGCCTGCTCGAGCTCGTCGACGAAGGGCTTTGCACGGTGATCCTGCGCAACGGGACCGTCTACGGATGGAGCCCCCGCATGCGCTACGACTTGGTCGTCAACACGTTCGTCAAGGATGCGCTGCTGGCGGGCAAGCTCGTCCTGCACGGCGGCGGCTGGATGTGGCGGCCGCTGGTCGACATCCGCGACTGCGCGGACGCGATGATCACCGCCTACGAGGCGCCCGCCGAACAGGTCCACGGGGAGATCTTCAATGTCGTTCACTCCAACTACCAGATCCGCGAGCTGGCGATGATCGTCGCCGGATCGGTGCAGCTGATGGGGCGGGCGGTGACGCTGGAGGAGGTTCCGCCGCTCGAGCTGACCCGAGACTACGAGTGCGCCAACGCCAAGCTGTCGACCACCCTGGGATTCATCCCGCGGTGCTCTGTGCTCGAAGCCGTCAGCGACCTGCTCGAGCGCATCGGCTCGGCCGACCGCGCGCAGCTGACCGATCCGCGGGCGTACAACATCCGCTGGCTCGAGCTGCTGCACGAGGTCAAGCCGGTCCTCGACGCGTTCTCTGCCGTCCTGTGAGAGCGCTGATCCTCGGCGGCGGCGGCCAGCTGGCCTCCGAGCTGTCGGCACTGCTCAGCTCTGATGCGACCGCCTTCAGCCACGAGGCGCTCGACATCTGTGACGGCCCTGCGCTGGACCGTGCCTATCGCGAGCTCGCGCCCGACGTCGTCTTCAACTGCGCGGCGTTCCACAACGTCGACGAGTGCGAGCGCCAACGCGAGCAGGCGTGGCGCATCAACGTCGAGGCCGTGCAGGACCTCGCCCGCCGCGGGGTGCCCCTCGTCCACGTCTCGACGAACTACGTGTTCGACGGCCGCCGCGATGAGCCCTACGGAGAGGAAGACCTGCCCGCGCCGCGATCCGTGTACGCGCTGACGAAGCTCGCCGGCGAGTACGCGGCGCTGGCGTATGGGACGCGCACGCTCGTCGTGCGGAGCGCCGGTCTCTACGGCCTGTCTGGGAGCGCCAGCAAGGGAGGGAACTTCGTCCAGCGAATGCTCGCCCGTGCGCGCGAGCAGGGGCACCTGCGGATGGTCGCCGACCAGCGACTGCAGCCAACATTCACCGCTGACCTGGCGGCCGCCGTTCTGGAGGCGGTGCGGGCGGGGGGGGCCGGCGTCGTGCACCTGACCGCGGGGGGTGCCTGCTCCTGGTATGAGTTCACGCAGGCGATCATGGAGCTCGCGGGAGTCGATGTGCAGATCGAGCCGGTTGACACGCAGGTTTCCGCAGGAGGTGTGGACCGGCCGCTCAACGGTGTCCTGGCGCGGCCGCGGGCCAACGCGCTCGGTCTTTCCGAGCTGCGACCATGGCGCGAGGCGCTCGAGGACTACATGCGGCGGGCGGGTCTTGCGCTCGGAGTGGGAGGAGCAGCCTGATGGAGAGACTCGAGACCAAGCTCGACGGCCCGGCGCTGCTCGCGCCGCGGGTGATCGGCGACGAGCGCGGGTTCTTCTGCGAGACCTACCGCCGGAGCGCGTTCGCCGAGCTCGGCATTCCCGAGGAGATGGTGCAGGACAACCACTCGCGCTCCAGCCACGGGATCGTGCGGGGCTTGCATTTCCAGATCGGCGACGGTGCCGCGAAGCTGGTGCGGTGCGCGCGCGGCGCGATCTACGACGTCGTCGTCGACATCCGCAGGCGCTCTCCCAACTTCGGCCAGTGGGAAGGCTTCGAGCTGACCGAGGAGAACATGCGGATCGCCTACTGTCCGATCGGGTTCGCGCACGGGTTCTGCGTGATCAGCGAGGTCGCCGACGTGATGTACAAGCAGAGCAACTACTACTCGGACGCGACCGAGCGCGGCATTGCCTACAACGATCCAGACGTGGCGATTCGATGGCCGCTGCCGACGGAGTCGCTTAGGCCATCCCAGCGCGACGCGACGGCCCCCCGGCTCAGCGAGATCGCGGATCAGCTGCCGTTCGTGTACGCCGGCTCCGGCGTCTGACGGCTGGTCCCATGTCCCCTCTGCCGGGCAGCCACGACGGCGGGGGCCCGGTACGCCCGGCGAGGAATGCGGCCACGCCGACCCACGTCGCGCAGCACTGAATCAGCGCTACGCGGCGGCGCGGTCCGATCACCGCGCGGCGCAGCAGGCGCCCCGTCTGCCGTACGTGCATGGCCAGCATCGGCCGTAACGCGGATCGCCCCACAGCCGCCTGGGCGTAGCGGAGCCCGTTGCGCGCAAGCAGGAACGCGACCGGACCCGGTCGCGACAGGGCCCCGGCACTCTGCTCCGCGACGGCGCCGGGCACCAGGCCAACCGACCATCCGGCCCGCTCGAGACGCAGGCACAGCTCGGCGTCCTCGGTGTAGCCGAACATCCGCGTGTCATATAGCCCCGCTTCACGTAGGGCTCGGCTTCGCAGCATGATCGAGGAGCCGTCGAGCCAGGTGCGCGGCGTCAGAGCCACGCCGTCGACCGCGGCCGGCCGCTGAGAGCCCCCCCGCTGAGAGGCCCCCCGGTGAGGGTCCCCCGCGGCGGGGCCAGCCTCGAGCGCACTGC
>CATPBV010000050.1 GCA_955652345.1 uncultured Solirubrobacteraceae bacterium
CGACATCGTGGGGATCCGCGCGGCCAACCCGGGACCGTTCACGCTGACCGGCACAAACTCGTGGATCGTCGGTCGCGAGCCCGCATGGCTGGTCGATCCCGGGCCGGACATCGAGGCTCACGTGGACGCGCTGGCTGACGAGCTCGGGAAGAGGGACGGGCTCGGCGGGATCGCTCTGACTCATGATCACGCAGACCACACTGCGGCGGTGAGGGCGATCAGCGTTCGATTCCCTGGTGCGCCCGTTGCGGGGAGTGGCGGAGCGGTCGATGTGAGCCTCGGTGATGGGTCGTCGTTCGGGCCACTCGTCGCGGTGCCGACGCCCGGGCACTCCGCTGATCACCTCGCGTTCGTGACGGGCCAGGCGGCGTTCACCGGGGACGCTGTGCTCGGTGAGGGCAGTGTCTTCATCAGTCCCGATCCGGGCGCGATGGCGTCGTATCTCGCGGCGCTGCGCAGACTTCTGGAGCTCGACCTCGCGGTGCTCTGCCCAGGCCACGGTCCACCGGTCCACGAGCCCGGTCGGAAGCTCCAGGAGTACATCGACCACCGGCTCGACCGCGAGCGCCGTCTGATCACCACCCTTGCGGACGGCAAGCGGAGCGTCCAGGAGCTCCTCGACGAGGTGTGGGACGACGCGCCGGCAGCGCTCCGTCCCGCGGCAGCAGTGACGCTCGCCGCGCACCTCGACAAGCTGGCCGACGAAGGCCGGCTCCCGGACGGCGTAGGCCGGCCCAGATGGGGCGTCTAGCGCCGCGTCTCCGCCAGCTCCTTGCGCTCCGCGTCGAGGCCAAGGCGCTTGCGGGCGAGGTCCATCGCCGCTCGTAGCGGCGTGGTCCGTCTCACCTGTGCGTCGTCGAAGATGTGCCCGAGGGTGTCCGCTATCCCCTGCACGCGACGGCGAGCCGCGGCTGCGTCGTAGCGGACGAGCTCCTCCGCGATGTTGATGATCCCGCCCGCGTTCACGACGAAGTCCGGCGCCCAGAGGACCCCGCGTCTAGCCAGGAGATCGGCGATCTTGTCCGCGGCCAACTGATTGTTGGCCGCGCCCGCGACGACCGGGCAGCGCAGGCGCGGCACCGTGGCGTCGTCCAGGATTCCGCCAAGAGCGCACGGAACGAGCACGTCGACCTCGGACGCGAGCGCCCGCGCGGGTGTGATCCAGCGGGCGCCGAGCTGATCGCCGAGGTGGCGCTTGGCGGGGTCGACGTCGCTGACCAGAAGCTTGGCTCCCGCTTTCGCGCAGCGCCTGGCGACGCGCGAGCCGACGTGCCCGAGACCGACCACGCAGATACTGCGGCCGCGCAGGGTGGCGCTCGAGAACACGCGCTCGCAGGAGGCGCGGATCGCGGACTCGACTCCCAGCGCGGTGAACGGGCTCGGGTCACCCGACCCGCCACGGCGCCTCGGTAGCCCCGCCACGTGTCGCGTTTGCTGCGCGATCACGTTCATATCCCGGCTCGATGTGCCAACGTCCTCTGCGGTGATGTACCTGCCGCCGACTGCCTCGACGGCATCGCCGAAATCGAGCAACGCACGGCGCCGTGCCTCCGCGGAGAGCCCCGTCGCCGGGACCATGATCACGCCCTTGCCGCCGCCCAGCGGTAAGTCGGCCACGGCCGCCTTGTAGGTCATCGCTCGCGACAGACGCAGCACGTCGCGTAGCGCGGCGCGAGAGTCGGGGTACGACCACGCCCGGCAGCCACCCAGTGCGGGTCCGCGCTGGGTGGAGTGGACGGCGACGAACATGTACAGACCCGAGCGCCTCCCCCGGCGCAGGAGGACTTCTTCGTGGTCTAGCTGCTCGAGGTAGCGGTGATCGCGGGACGAGTGTCTCGCGCCCGAACTCAAAGTCGATCTCGGCTCGCGGCCCTCACAGACCCTGCTGAGGCGGAGACGGAGTGCCTGTGCCACCGTTCCCGCCAGGAGAACCGGTGCCGGTGGTGCCTCCGCCAGGCGAACCGGGCTGCGGACCGCTGGGAACGCAGGTCGTCGCACTCGCGACGCAGCCACCGCCCTGGGTCCCACCGGTGCCGGTGGTCGTCCCGCCCCCGGGCTGCGAACCGCCGTTGCCCGTGGTGCCACCCGGAGGTCCAGCCGGCGGGTTGCCCATGCCGGTGGCGGGCGATCCGACTATCGGGGGTCCACTGGCAAGCTGATCATTCACTCCGATGCCGCTTGTCCGGACGGTCGAAGTCCTACCGGAAATGCCTCCGGCGTTCGCCCCAGACGTCGTCGAAGAGGAACTCGAGGATCTGCTGGTGGCCGCCGTGCGGGACGAATGCGCACCTGACGGAGGAGGCGACGGGTCCGCCGCGGATTGCACTGAAGCGGGCGCGACAAAAGCTGGATCATCACTTGCCGGGCTCAGTGTTCTGACGGCCCCGTGGTGCCTGATGTGGCCGCGCCCTGCGATTGCGTGCTGGATCTCGACTGCTCCGCCCGCCGCCACTACAGTCGCGGCTAGCAGCGTGGCCACATGCCCGACCCCGGTCCCGAGAACTCCCGCCGAGGCGGCGGCTCCGGTACCGCCGACGGCACCGGTCGCCGCGGCGGTACCTCCGCTCGCG
Organism: uncultured Solirubrobacteraceae bacterium; assembly: GCA_955652345.1. GTDB lineage: Bacteria > Actinomycetota > Thermoleophilia > Solirubrobacterales > Solirubrobacteraceae > Palsa-465. The sequence goes on from CATPBV010000050.1 coordinate 2,571, forward strand.
GCGGCGCCGCTTCCCGCCCCGCCTCCGATCCCCAGCAGCTTGGTGATGACACCGAGTGGCCCGAGCGCCGGCCCCAGCGCCGCCAGCTGACGGCTGACGCCGCGCAGATCCCGCCGAAATTCCCGACAGCCGGCGCAGTCGCGCATGTGCCGTCTGGCCCTCGCGTTCGGCCGTATCCGCCGATCATGCGCAAGCATCAGCTCGGTGCGGATCTCCGAGCATGCCGCGTCGCGGGCTTCGACTGCTTGAACCAGAGCGACCCTGGCGCGGACCAACAGCGATTTGACCGCCGGGACGGAGACTCCGAGGGCGTCGGCGACGCCAGCGTAGCTCATCCCTCCAAGCTCGCGCATCAGCAGCGCGGAGCGCTGCTGATCAGGGAGCCGCCGGATGTCTCCGATCAGCCGCCTGAGCGACTCGCGCTGATCGGCCTGAGCGACTGGGTCGTCGACGGACGGGCAAAGCTCGATGCGCTCGTCAGGTGGCGGCACCGGCCGCCGCAGCTCATCGATGCAGCGGTTATGAGCCACCCGATAGAGCCAAGCGCGCAGCGCCAGCTCCCTTTCACTCGCGCGGAGCCCCGCGTACGCGCGAAGGAACACGTCCTGCAGGGCATCCTCGGCGTCCTGCCGGCCGGGCAGCATCTGCCGGGCATACGCGAACAGGCGTCCTCTGTACCGATCGTGAATTGCACGAAATGCCTCCTCGTGCCCGGCTCGGAACATCGCGACGAGCTGCTCATCGGAGCGCAACCGTAAGAACGAAACCCCGATGCACGCCCTGGTTGGGGCTAAGACCGACGGTGCTTGGAGTGCAGAAGCTTCCACAGGATCGCCGTCATCACTCTAACGAGTGCTACGGGGGGAAGTTGTGATTTACACGGTCCGGCGCCCTAGGCCAGGTTCACCATGACGTGCTTGATCTCGGTGTAGTCCTCGAGCGCGTAGATGCTGAGGTCCTTTCCGTACCCCGACTGCTTGTAGCCGCCGTGCGGCATCTCCGACACCAGCGGGATGTGGTCGTTGATCCAGACGCACCCGAAGCGCAGTGCGTTCGCCACGCGCATGGCCCGCCCGACGTCGCGCGTCCACACCGACGATGCGAGCCCGTACGGGGTGCCGTTGGCCCACCTGATTGCCTCTTCCTCATCGGAGAACTGCTGCACGGTGATGACCGGGCCGAAGATCTCGCGCTGGATCATCTCGTCTTCTTGCAGAAGGCCCGCGACGACCGCCGGCTCGAGGAAGAACCCTGGGCTGTCGGGCTCCTTGCCTCCGGTGACGATCTCCGCATTCTGTGGCTTGCGCTCGAGGAAGCCCTCGACGCGCTCCCGCTGCCGGGCGGAGTTGAGTGGCCCGAGCGTCGTATCCGCCGAGCGCGTGTCGCCGAGCACGAGGCCGTGTGCCTGCTCCACAAGTCCGGAGACGAGGTCATCGTGCACTTTTGCGCTTGCGAGCACGCGGGTCGCGGCGGTGCAGTCCTGGCCGGCGTTGTAGTAAGCGGTGCCGGCGATCGTCTCGAGCGCCGTCTCGAGGTCGACGTCGTCGAACACGACCACCGGCGCCTTGCCGCCGAGCTCGAGGTGCACTCGCTTCAGCGAGCCCGACGCGGCCCGCGCGATCCACTTGCCGGTCTCGACAGAGCCGGTCAGCGACACCATGTCGACCTCGTCGTGGGTGACGAGCGAGCTTCCCGCGGGCTTGCCGTGACCGGTGATCACGTTCAGAACGCCATTCGGCAGGATCTCGCCCGCAAGCTCTGCCAGCTTCAGCGCCGTCAGCGGCGTCGTCTCGGCGGGCTTGAGGACGATCGTGTTGCCGGTCGCCAGCGCCGGACCGATCTTCCAGACGGCCATCATCAAGGGGTAGTTCCAGGGCGCGATCTGGCCGATCACGCCGACGGGCTCGCGGCGGATGATCGAGGTGTGGTCGGCCAAGTACTCACCGGACGCGCGGCCCTCGAGGCACCTTGCAGCGCCGGCGAAGAAGCGGAGGTTGTCGACCATCGCCGGAATCTCGTCGTTGCGCATCGCGCTCAGCGGCTTGCCGGCGTTGTCGGCTTCGATCTCGGAGATCTCGTCGGCGTGCTCCTCGATCGCCTCGGCGATCCTCAGCAGCGCGTCGGCGCGCTCTGCGGGCGTGGTCTTCGACCACTCGTCGAACGCGACGCGCGCTGCCTTGACGGCGCGGTCGACATCCGCCTCGGTGGACAGCGGCACGTGGGCGATCGTCTCGCCGGTGGCAGGGTTGATGACAGGTTCGGTCTGACCTTCGACCGGATCGACGAACTCGCCGTCGATGAAGTTCTTATGTGATGTCTGGGTGACTGTTGCCATTCGACGCCCAAACTACCACCCGCGAGCGGGGGATGTGCAGGTCTCGGCTTCCGCGAGGCGACAGCCGCGCCGCGGCGCAGTGAGGCGGCGATACCCTCCGGACAAAGTGGATCCTGCTTCGGGCATCGGAATTCCGGTTGCGTTCGGTGCAGGGCTGATCTCGTTCCTGTCTCCGTGCGTACTGCCGCTCGTGCCCGGATACATCTGCGCGGTTGCCGGCGTCGCGCCCTCCGAGATCCGTGCGCGACGCGTGCTGGGTCCCAGCCTCGCATTCGTCGGAAGCTTCTCGGCGATCTTCATCGCGCTGGGGTTGCTCGGCCAGCAGGCGCTAAGGGGAGCGCTCACCGGCCCCACGGCGCTCAAGGTGTCCGGCGCGCTGATCGTTGTGATGGGGGTCCTGTTCGTGCTCGCGCCGCTGGTGCCGAAGCTGGCCCGAGAGTGGCACGTCGACCAGCTGATGTCGCGCGCCGGGCGCGGGGGTCCGGTCCTGACCGGCGCAGCGTTCGCGCTCGCATGGACTCCTTGTACCGGGCCGACCTTGGGCGCGATCGTCAGCGCCACTGGCGCTTCGCACTCGGCAGCTCACGGCGCCTTCCTGCTCGCCGTGTACTGCGCCGGCCTGGGGATTCCGTTCCTGATCACGGGACTCGCGTTCGGGACCGCGACCTCGATGCTGTCCGTGGTCAAGCGCCACTACGCATGGGTGATCGGGACCGGGGGTGTGGTGCTGATCGGGATGGGGGTGCTGATTTGGACCGGTGAGTTCACGCAGCTGAACATCACCGTCAATCACTGGCTCCAGGCGCTCGGGCTTCCCGACTTGAATTCATCTACTTAGTCCCACGCCGGCGAGCGTTACGGTGCGACGTCGTGTCCAGGGACCTTCTGGCCAACCGCAACTTTGCGCTGCTCTGGGTCGGAGACGTGCTCTCCGAGTTCGGGTCGCAGGCCACCGCCGTCGCGATGCCGCTGCTCGTGCTTTCCCTGACGGGGTCGCCGGCGAAGGCGGGCCTCGTCGCCTTCGCGCGGTCGATCGCATACCCGCTGAGCCCCTTGCCGGCCGGAGTGCTGGCCGACCGCTTCGACCGGCGTCAGCTGATGATCCTGTGCGCGCTCGGTCGTGCCGTGGCGATGGGCAGCGTGGCTTTGGTGCTCGCGCTCGATCGCCCGCCCTTGGCACAGCTCGTGGCGGTGGCGTTCCTGAACGCGATGGGGTGGACGGTTTCGACGATCGCCGAGCGAGGGCTGCTCGCCGCGGTCGTGCCGGGCAGCGCCCTTGCTGACGCCGTGGCGCTCAACGAGGCGCGCGTTTCGCTGGCGTCGATCGGAGGCCCGCCATTCGGCGGCGCGCTGTTCGGGATCGCCCGAGCGCTGCCGTTCGTCGCCGACACGGCGTCCTTCCTGGCTGCGGGCCTGGCGGTGCTCGGAGTGCGCGCCAAGCCGAGCTCCGAGCGGGAGGTTGCGCAAGGCAAGCCCGGGCCGGCGATCCGCGAGGGAATGTCGTGGCTGTGGCGAGCGCCCTTCCTCAGGGACGGATCGCTTCTATACGCGGCGGCCAACGTCACGCTCGGCGCGGTCGAGCTTCTGGCGGTGCTGATCGCTCGCCACCACGGCGCCTCCCCGGCGGCCGTCGGAGCGGCATTCGCGATCATCGGAGCCGGCGGCGTGGCCAGCGCGGCGCTGGCGCGCCCCCTGCGCCGCCTGCTCACTCCCCGCTGGTCAGTCCTGTGCGAGCCGTGGTTCTCGGTCGCATTCGTCCCGATGTTGCTGTTCTGCCGCTCGGCGCTGGCGGTGGGAGTGGTCGTTGCGGTGATGTTCCTGCCGATTGCGCTCAGCAGCTCGGTTGTCGTCAGCCAGCGTCTGGCGCTCGCGCCCGACCACCTCCGCGGCCGCGTGCAGGCGAGCGCGTCGTTCATCGCTGGATCGATCGCGTGGCTCGGCCCGTTGGCGGCCGGCGTGCTGTTCCAGGAGGCTGGTGAGACAGCTGCCGTGCTGGCGCTCAGCGGCTGGACGCTCGCGGTCGCCGTCGCCGCCACGCTTTCACGCGGACTGCGGCAAGTCCCCAGTGGCCCACAGACCGCCACCGCCGTTCCCGATCACCCCTAGCGACAGGCGACGCGCCCGCGGCTTGGTGATGTGGTGGAGGGACGCAATCGCTGCTCGGGGTAAGGGACGCTAGCTGCGCTTAGGCTGCCCTAACGTGGTAAGGTGTTTCCAGGAGTTAGGGTCCCCTAACTCGAAGTAAGCGCAATGTCATTGCTACAAACAATCGCCCTGGGCGCCCTCGCCGGGTTCACGATCTTCCTGGGGCTCCCGGTGGGGCGGCTGCAGCTACTCGGTAGCCGCACGCGTGTCGCAATGGCGATGTTCGCCGTCGGCGTGCTCGCGTTCATCTTCATCGACGTTCTCTCGAACGCGATGTCGATCGTCAACTCGGCGCTCGCCGCCGCCAGGGACCACCACGGATCCGTGGCCTATCTGGTGTGGCTCGTGGTGCTGCTCGGAGCCGGCTTTGCGGCCGGCAGCGCGGGCCTTGCGGTGCTCGAGCGAAGGATGCGTCCGCTCGGCGCGCGCACCCCACCGATTGCGGGCGGGGCCGGGGCCGCGGCGCTGACCGGCGCGGACGTCGACGCACTCGCCGCCGAGATGGACGCGGCGCGGCGCAGAGCGCTGCGAACGGGATTGACGATCGCCGCCGCGATCGGCGTCCACAACTTCGCCGAGGGCCTCGCGATCGGCGTCTCGGCGCGCGCCGGGGCGATCAGCCTGGCGACCGTGCTGATCGTCGGCTTCGCCCTCCACAACGCGACTGAGGGCTTCGGCATCGTCGGTCCGCTGGGGGACGTCAAGCCGTCCTGGCGATGGCTCGGACTGGCGGGTCTGATTGGCGGCGGCCCCACGTTCATCGGCTCGATCGTCGGCTACAGCGTGACCAGCCACCCGCTCGAGCTTGCGTTCTACGCCGCGGCCGGGGGGGCCATCCTGTATGTGATCGGCGAGGTATGGAACGCGATGCGGCGCTACGGACACCGCGAGCTAGGGCTGCTGATGCTGACCGCGGGGTTCCTGGTCGGCGTCCTGACCAACCTCATCGTGATGCTCGGGGGCGGCTGAACGCCGCGGCACTTGACACCTAGCAATGCTAGGTATACGATCGCTGGGCAATGAGACCCGAAGCGCTCAAGGGCCATCTCGACGCCCTCATCCTGGCGGTTGTGTCGAGCGGGCCGCTCCACGGCTACGCGATCATCGAGGAGCTCAAACAGCGAAGCGGCGGCACGCTCGCGCTTCCGGAGGGGACCGTGTATCCGGCGCTTCACCGTCTCGAAGCCGCGGGCCTGCTCGCGAGCTCATGGGCTGAGAAGGCGCGCAGGCGGCGGGTCTACCGCCTCACAGCGAAAGGGCGGCGGGAGCTGGGAGTACGGCGGGGCGAGTGGCGTGAGTTCTCCACGGTCGTCGAAGCGGTGCTTGCGTGAAGCACGTCGAAGACCTGTCCGCGCAGCTCGCGGCGGTCGGCATCGCCGGCCGGCAGCGCACCCGGATCCTCGCCGAGATCGCCGATCATCTGAGCTGCGATCCCGACGCGACGCTCGGTGACCCGGCGGCGCTCGCCCGCCAGTTCGCCGACGAGCTCGGAACGTTGCGCGCCAGGCGCGCTGCGTTCGCTGCGTTCGCAGCGCTGGCGGTGGCCGGTGTCCTGTCCGCCGTGATGCTCGCCACCGCGCCCGCCGGCGTGCCGCGAGTCGCTTTCAGCCAGGGGACGGCGTCGCTCGGCGCGGCGATTGCGGTCCTCTCGGCGCAGGTGGCGTTCGTCGCGGGCGTGCTCGCAGGGTTACGCGCCCTTCGCCGCAGGCGGTCGGGAGTCGTGGCCCGGGCTGAGGCCGTGGTCATCGTCCGGCGCGCCGCGGTCGGGTTGGCTGCCGGGCTGGGAACGATGCTCGGAATCGCCCTACTCGCGACGGGGCTGGCGCACCATGTCGCGCCATGGTGGAGGACGCTCGCGTTCACCACCGCGGCCGTCGGAGCCGCTTCGCTCGCCGCGGCGGCGCCCGCGACGCTGCGGGCAAGCCGGCTGCGCCCGGTCGCAGCCGGCCCAGCGGGCGACCTGTTCGATGACCTCGGGTCGCTCGTCCCGCGGGCGCTCCGGGGAAGACCCTGGAGTCTTGCGGTTCTCGTGGCCGGGACGATCGTCGTCGCGATCACGGCGGCGGGGGCGCTTCAGGCAGATGGCTATGACGGCGCGCTCCGCGGGGTCGTCGATGGCGGCGCCTGCCTGATGGGGTTCGCGGTGCTCGGGCGCTACATCGGTCTGCGCAACTGACCGCCGGGATGGCAGGCGTATTGCGCTGCGAGCCGCGTCGCCCGGCTACGCTCTCGCCGGCCAGTGAATCCGAGCATCCCGCTTCCTCCGCACGACGTGCCACTGACCGGGCGGTCGCCTTTTCCCCCGATCGCTGACTACGCGTTCCTGTCTGACTGCCACACAGGTGCGCTCGTCGCTCCCGACGGGACCATCGAGTGGATGTGCATCCCGCGGTTCGACTCCCCCAGCGTGTTCGGGTCGCTGCTCGACCGCCGCGCCGGGTTTTTCAGGCTGGGCCCTTACGGGATCAACGTACCGCTGTCGGTCCGCTACCTCCCCGGCACGATGATCGTCGAGACCACGTGGATGACCCCGTCGGGGTGGATCGTTGTCCACGACGCGCTGACGATCGGCCCCTGGCACGACGAGCACGCCGATGAGACCTCGCACACCCGGCCGCCGACCGATCACGACGCGGACCACATGCTCGTGCGCACCGTGAAGTGCATCCAGGGGCAGGTGCAGGTCGAGGCGGTTTGCGAGCCGTTGTTCGACTACGGGCGCACGCCGGGGCGCTGGCAGATGGTCGGCGACGACTGGCACAAGGCCGAGGTCACCGACGGTGAGACGCGGCTGCGGTTCGCGACCGACTTGCGGATAGGGATCGAGGGGAACCGCGCCCGCGCGCGCCACACACTCAGGGAGGGAGAGCGGCGCTACGTCGCGCTTGGCTGGACTCATGGGCTGGAGTGCCCGATGGACGGCGACGACGCGTTCAGCCGCGTCGAGCACACCTCTCACTACTGGCGTAACTGGCTTGCGGGTGGCCGTTTTCCCGACCACCGCTGGCGCCGGATGCTGCAACGGTCGGCGTTGACCCTGAAGGGGCTGACGTACGTGCCCACAGGCGCGACCGTCGCGGCGGCCACGACGTCGTTGCCAGAGACTCCCGGCGGGGAGCGCAACTGGGACTACCGCTACTGCTGGATGCGCGACGCGACCTTCACGCTGTGGGGCCTGCACGCGCTCGGGCTCGACTGGGAAGCCGACGACTTCATGCAGTTCGTGGCGGACCTCGAGCGCAACGGGGACGGAGCGCTCCAGATCATGTATGGCCTCGGCGGGGAGCGGGATCTCGAGGAGCAGGAGCTCCCTCACCTCCACGGCTACGAGGGCGCGGTCCCGGTGCGGATCGGCAACGGCGCGTTCAGACAGCGGCAGAACGACGTGTTCGGGGCGGTGCTCGACTCCATCTATCTGCACACGAAGATGGGAGGGCACATCCCGCAACGGCTTTGGCCCGTCATCCAGGACCAGGTGCGAGGCGCGATGGCTGTATGGCAGCTGCCCGACCAGGGAATCTGGGAGGCGCGCGGAGAGCCCAAGCACTACGTCTCCTCGAAGCTGATGTGCTGGGTTGCGCTCGACCGCGGGGCTCGTCTTGCGGAGATCGAAGGGGAAGCCGACCTCGCACGGGAATGGGCTCAGGTGGCCCAGGAGATCCGCGCCGACATCCTCGAGCGTGGCGTCAGCGAGCGCGGTGTGTTCCGCCAGCACTACGAGACTGACGCGCTGGACGCATCAACACTGCTGATCCCGCTGGTGCGATTCCTGCCGGCGGCCGACGAGCGCGTGCGAGCGACGGTCCTCGCGATCGCCGACGAGCTCCAGGAGAACGGGTTCATCCTGCGCTACAAGGTGGAGGAGACCGACGACGGCCTGACCGGGGAGGAGGGGACCTTCCTGATCTGCTCGTTCTGGCTCGTGTCGGCGCTGTCCGAGATCGGCGAGGCAACGAGCGCGTTCATGCTGTGTGAGCGGTTGCTCGCGCACGCCTCCGTCCTCGGTCTATACGCCGAGGAGCTCGACGGGCAGACGGGCCGCCACCTCGGGAACTTCCCGCAGGCGTTCACCCATCTCGCTCTGATCAACGCAGTGATGCACGTGATTGCCCAGGAGGAGTCCGCCTGAGGCCGGGCTACCGGCGCTTCGCGAGCTCGCGCTTAGCCGTCCGGCGGTACCTCCGCGCCTTGCGCGCGTTCGCGCGCACGAGCCCCAGGCGCGAGGCCGGCGCCTCGAAGCCCCCAACCACGCGGTGGGGCACCAGCGTCCAGGAGCCCTCCGCGAAGAACAGATCCCCGCGCACCTGGAAGTTCTGCTGCCAGGTGAAGCTCTCGCCATGAGAGTGGGCCGTCAAACAGGCGAGTCCCGGCGCAAACGGAATCTCGGTCGGCGCCCCCTCGATCCGGATCCACCGCGCCGCCTCGTCGACGCGCACCGGCACGCGAACCGAGAATGGAAAGCCATCGGGGGACGCAATCGACAACACTGCGGTCGGGTAGCGCGTCCCGAGCTCGGTGATTCTCGGGTGCCAGCTGCTGGCGCCGCCGACCGGGTCGGCGTGGAAGCGCGCTGGCTCCTCGAAATGGCCGGAGCGGACCTCCTCCATATGGGCGCCGTAGAGGTCGGGTTCCCCGGCGATGTCACCGCGCGACCAAACGTACACGCGCTCGGGCCGGATGTGGATGTAGATCCGCGTGTAGTACCAGTCGAGGAAGCGCTTCAGCGGCGCCGGGGGGTGGAGCTTCGCCGTACCGGGTAGCTTCTCGAGCGACTCCCGCTGGTATCGCTCGCGGTTGGCGTCGAGATCGTGGTCGTCGACCTCGGCCGAGCCTTGAACGAGGACCATCGGGGGGTCGTTCAGTCCGCTGCCGGTGGGGTCGGAGAACAGCAGTGCGACCAGCGGGTTCGCCCGCGCATCGTTGGCCTTCTTCGGATACCCGAGGCCCGTGGTCACGTCGATGCACGGCTCCGCGGGGCGGTAGTACGGCGTCACCGGCCAGGTGATCGGGTGGCCGCGTCCGTCAATCGTCGTCAGCTCGGTCGTGATGAAGCGGTCGAAGACCGATTGGACTTCGCCTGGGAGCGACCCCGTCACCGCGCGAGTATATGGTCAGTCCGCGTAACCCGGTTCGCCCGGCAGGATGATCCGCGCGGTCTCACCGCCGAACACCACTCGCGGCTGGACAGGACGCACCTCGCGCTCGCGCGCATGCTCGAGCAGCGCCGCAGCCGACTCGAACGCGCAGAGCTGCTCGAGGTGCTTGACGGTCGGGAAGACCAGCAGCAGCTTGCCCTCCTCCGCCTCCGCGAGGGCGCTCGCGGGCTCATACCAGCGCGCGTCGACGACCTCGCTGCCGTCGGCTCGCGCCACCGTCCCGGGGGGCGCCGGCGCGAGGTAGAACCAGGTGTCGAAGCGGATCTTCACCTGCGCCGGAGTGATCCATCGGGAGAACGCGACCAAGCTCTCCGGGCCGGGGATCGACACGCCCGCTTCCTCCTCGAGCTCGCGAAGCGCGGCCGCTCGGAGCGCCGGATCCCCGTCTCCGTCGGCGCGGTTGACGGCGCCGCCGGGAAACACCCACGCCCCGCCCATGAAGCGAGCGCTCGGATTGCGCTTGACGAGCAGGACCTCGAGCGCCTCCGATCCGCCACGGAGCAGGATGACTGTAGCCGCGGGCCGCGGCACCGTTTCCTGTCCGGGGTTGAGCTCCTCGCCTGGGCCCGGTGTGACGGGTCTCATGCGCCGACACTAGCGACCGGACCCACCACCGGTACGCTTCCAGCGGTGCGGTGGATGTGCGAGTCGTGCGGGTTCATCTACGACCCGTCAGAGGGCGATCCGGACGGGGGAATCCCTCCCGGCACGCCGTTCGAGGACATCCCCGAGACGTGGTTTTGCCCTGTATGCGGCGCGCGCAAGCGCGACTTCACCCAGTACGACGAGTAGCCAATGCGTCTGCGGCTACTCGCTATCGGGTGCGCCTGCCTGCTCGCGCTGGGTGCCTCGGGCTGCGGTGGCGGCTCCAAGTCCCGTGCGTCGGTGACGACCGCGCCGCCGCCGCCTGCGGTCGGCATCCACAAGATCAAGCACATCGTGATCATCATGCAGGAGAACCGCTCCTTCGACTCGTATTTCGGCACCTATCCAGGAGCGGACGGGATTCCGATGAGCAACGGGATCCCGACCGTCTGCGTCCCTGATCCCACCACAGGACGCTGCGTTCGGCCCTATCACGACCGCCACGATCTGAACCTGGGCGGACCCCACAGCGTGCCCAATTCGATCGGCGACATCAACGGCGGGCTGATGAGTGGTTTCATCGCGCAGGAGAGGCAGGGGCTGCGGACCTGCACGGTCCAGTTCAACCCCGCCTGCGCCGGAGCGAAGGGCCTGCCCGACGTGATGGGCTACCACACCGGCGCCGACATCCCGAACTACTGGACGTACGCGCGCGACTACGTCCTCCAGGACCACATGTTCGAGCCGACCGCGTCCTGGAGCCTGCCGGCCCATCTGTTCATGGTCTCGGAATGGTCCGCGTACTGCGCGACACACGCAGACCCGTCGAGCTGCATCAATGCGCTCCAGCACCCAGCCTCTCCACCCGACTTCCTGCGCTACCGATTTCTCGCTCCCGGCCAGCCCGACTACGCCTGGACCGACCTCACCTACCTCCTCCACAAGTACGGCGTCAGCTGGCGCTACTACGTATTCCAGGGGTCCGAGCCCGACTGCCAGTCCGATGCGGCGATGTCGTGTGGGCTCGTCAGGCAGGTGCCGCGAACGCCGGGAATCTGGAATCCGCTGCCCTACTTCGACACCGTCAAGCAGGACCAGCAGATCGGCAACATCCAGTCGCTGAGCAACTTCTACGCCGCCGCGAAGACGGGCACGCTGCCGGCGGTCTCGTGGATCAACCCCAACGGACGCGTGTCCGAGCATCCCCCGGCCCTCGTGAGCGCGGGGCAGACCTATGTCACCGGCCTGATCAACGCGATCATGCGCAGTCCGGACTGGAGCAGCACCGCAATCTTCGTGTCATGGGACGACTGGGGCGGTTTCTATGACCACGTGCGACCGCCGTTGGTCGACCAGAACGGGTACGGCCTGCGCGTGCCGGGGCTCGTGATCAGCCCATACGCGCGGGCGGGCTACATCGACCATCAGACGCTCAGCCACGACGCGTACGTGAAGTTCATCGAGGACGTATTCCTGGGTGGGCAGCGACTGGACCCGAACACCGATGGTCGTCCCGATCCTCGCCCGAATGTCCGCGAGAACGCGCCTCAGCTCGGAGATCTGGCCCGCGAGTTCAACTTCTCGCAGCCGCCACTGCCTCCGGTGCTGCTCCCGGTCGACCCGCACACGGATCTGATCGAGTCTTCGACGCTCGTCTCGCAGCGAGCATCGCTAGCACTGCTCGCGGCCAGGAGCTACCTGCTCCCAGTTGTGGCCGCATACCTCAGCATGACGCCCGAGCGGCTGCGGGCAGAGCTTGCATCGGGCGCGACCCTCCGTCAGATCGCTCGGCAGCGCGGAGTGAGGCTGCCGGGTCTGCGCCACCTGTTGCGCGCATTGATCGGAGCGCAAGTCGAGCAGCTGCTCCGCTGATCAGCCCGGCGGGCCCGGTTGTCACGAGGCGAGCCACTCCTCCAGAGGCAGCCCGCTCGTGACCGCCGCCAGGAGCTCTGGGTCGGGACGCTCGACATGAGCGAGCGTTCTCACGTCCACGCGCCCGAGCCGCCCGATCGTCTGACGATTCGAGCGCTCGAGGGGACCCGGCGCCTCCGGCCAGGGGGTCAGCACCACCGCGGCCACCTCGAGCCCGCCGGCGCGGGCGGCCTCGACCGTGAGAAGCGTGTGGTTGATCGTGCCGAGGCCGGGCCGCGCCGCGATCAGCACCGGGAATCCCAGATCTCGCGCCAGCGCCCGCACGTCGTAGTCGACCGTGAGCGGCACGAGCAATCCGCCGATGCCCTCGACGATCACCACCTCCCGGTGTCTGGCCGCGCTCAGCACCGAGTCCCGGAGCTCTCCAGCCACGAGCGGCCGCCCGGCCAGCTCGGCCGCAAGGTGCGGTGAGACCGGGGGACCGAATCCGAAGGCGCTGACCAGCTCAGGCGCGCTGTCGCTGACCCGGGCGAGCAGCAGGTGATCATGGGGCCATAGCGGATCCGCGGGTTCGTCGAGCCCGGTGATCACGGGCTTGCACGCAACCGCATCAATGCCGCGCGCACGAAAGGCCGCGGTGATCGCGGCGGCAAGCACCGTCTTGCCCACCCCCGTGTCGGTGCCGGTGACGAACCAGCCGCGCACGTCCGGTGCGGAAACTGCGCCGGCTAGGCAGCCCGCTCGACCCAGACGGGGTCAGAGGCTTCGTAATCGAACACCGCCGAGGGTGCGGGCTCCGGCTCCGAACCCCAGATCGTCCGCCGCCTTCGCGCGGGTGCCTCGAACGCGATCGCCGGCTCATCGCGCTCGCGCAAGGTCTCCTCAGGTCGAGCCGGTCGCACGCTTGGATCGAACCCTACGGAGCGGGCGGCGTGCCCGACCGCGGCCGCGGCGGCGTGGAGGTCCTCCGGGCGGTGCGACGCCATCACGGCGAGCCGCAACCGGGAGGAGATCGACGCGACCGTCGGCGGTCTTATCGCCTGCACGAATACGCCGCGTGATAGCGCGGCTTCGCAGATCCGGACCGCCGTCTGCGGGTCGCCGATCGCCAGCGGGATGATCTGCGTCCGCGATCCGTTCACGTCGAATCCCTCGCGCTCGAGCTCCTCCCGCAGCATCGATGCGCTCGCAGCAAGACGGTGCACCAGCTGCGGCCTCGCGTCGATCAGCTCAAGCGCCGCAACCGCTCCGGCAACGGCCGGAGGTGGAGGGGCGGTGGAGTGGATGAAGGTCCGCGCGGCATGCAACAGGTACCGGGCCATCGTGCCGTCGCAGGCGACGAAGCCGCCGTATGAGCCGATCGCCATGCTAAGCGTGCCGACGATCACATCAACCTCGCCTTCGAGTCCCAGCTCGGCGAGCGCGCCCCGGCCACCTGGGCCGACGGCACCAATCGCGTGCGACTCGTCGACCAGCACCCGCACCCCGTGGCGCTCGGCGAGGTCCACGATCTCCGCTAGCGGCGCCACGTCCCCGTCGATCGAGAAGACGCTGTCAGTGGCGATCAGGGCGCCTCGTCCTTCGGCTTGCTCGAGACCCCACTCCAGATGCTCGACGTCGAGATGGTCGTAAATGAACGTCTCGGCGCGCGAGAGGCGGCAGCCGTCGATGATCGAGGCGTGGCTCAGCTCGTCCGCGAACACGACATCGCCCGAGCGGGCGAGCGCTGCGATCGCGCCCGCATTCGCGAGGAAGCGCGATCCGAACAGGAGCGCGCTCTCGCGGTTCTCGAACTCCGCCAAGCGCTCCTCGAGGCGCCGGTGGATGATCATCGTTCCCGACTCGAGTCGCGACGCGCCCGCGCCGACGCCCCACCGCATCGCGGCGTCCGCCGCAGCCGCGCGAACCCTCGGATGGTCCGCCAGGCCGAGGTAGTTGTTAGAGCAGAGCACGAGCACCGGCTTGCCATCGAGCAGCACGTGCGGCCCCTGAGGACCGCTGATCAGCCGGGTGCGGCGATGGAGCCCGGTCGCCTTCAACTCCTGCAACCGTGTCTCGATCTCGATCATGCGGCGAGGTCCCTCCCTGTGTTAGGCGCACCATCCGGGCGCGGTGGAAACGAAGCGCTCGCCAAGCCGGGAGGAGGGACCCCACGGGCGCCCCGTCGGCGCGGAGGGCTCCGTCTGTGTGAGTGACTCGATCTGGGCGCGGCCCTCGAGCTCTCCTAGCCGGATAGCCTCCTCTCGGCTGATCAGCGGCGGCACGCGCAGGACGATATGCCGCCGTCCGGACGATTGCCGTGGGCTTGGCGAGAAACCGTCCTATATGGACGCTTTTTCGCCAAGCCTCGGCCTATGCCTATTGGCCCCGCCAAAGAGGGGCGCGCTTCTCCGCGAATGCGCGTACCCCCTCGCGGAAGTCCTCGGAGGCGAAGCTTGCCTCCCGCAGCTCGTTCAGCTCGCGCTCGGTGCTCTCGTCGAGCTCGCCGCTGGCCCGGAGGACAGCATCGATCACACGCTTGTTGCCGCGTTGGGCGAGCGGTGCGTCGGCGGCGATCTGCTTCGCCCGGTCGAGCGCCTCCTCATCCAGCCGGTCGTGGTCGGCCAGCAGGCTGACCAGGCCCCAGGCATGAGCTGTCTGCGCGTCGATGCGCCGTCCGGCAAGGAACAGCTCCCGCGTGCGGGCCGCGCCCACGACCTCGATGAACTTGGCGATGCCCGTGTGCGAATACACGAGGCCGAGCTTCCCTGGGGGCATCGCGAACGAGGCGCCACGCGCCGCGATTCGCAGGTCGCACGCCAGGGCGAGCTCCAGGCCGCCGCCGATCGCGTGGCCGCCCAGCGCGGCGATGGTCGGGAACGGGTATGCGGCGATCGCTTCGATCGCGGCGGCGAAGGGCTGGGCGACGAGCTTCTCCGCCTCGCTCGCCAGCACCTCGTCGGGAAGATTGCCGATGTCATAGCCGGCCGAGAACGTCTCGTTCACCCCGGTCACGATCACGCAGCGAGCGTCGAGCTCCGGCATCCGCCTGGCGAAGCTGTCGAGAATCGCGTGGTCGAGCGCTCCGCGCTTGCCGGGGTTCGAGATCGTCAACCGAGCGACGCCGGGCGCGGGCTCGTCGAACAGCAGGCGCCCGCCCTCGCGGGAGTCCGGGTCGCTACCCGAGGACAACGAGCGTGTCGCCCTCGGAGACGGACTGACCCTCCTCGCAGCGGATCTCCGTGACCACTCCGGGATCCTCGGCTTCAACCGGCATCTCCATCTTCATCGATTCGAGGACCACGACCGTGTCGCCTTCCGCCACGGCGTCGCCGACCTCGACCTCGATCTTCCAGACGGTGCCGGTGATGTGAGCCTCGACAACAGGCAATCGCGCTCCTCTGCTCGGGGCCCGCAAGGATAGTTCGAGCGCCCGATGGCGGGAGTACCCTCTGCGCCGTGGAAACCGAGGGCTCGGGCTTCGATCTGGACCTGTTGGCGGCATCGCTCCGAGTGGATTCGACCGACTCGGGGTCGTTCGTCGAGGGCCTTGCGGCGAAGCTTGCGGACATCCTTCCTGGCCGGGTCACGGTGCAGCACGGGCGGCGCGGGCTGCTGGGCCCGAAGTACGTGCGAAGGCTCTCGGTCCAGGGCAACGATCAGCGGCGCGAGCTGCTGAGAAGCGATCGCGACGTTGGCGAGGCCCGGTGCGGGCGGGTGTCGGGCGGCATCGTGCTCAAGACCGAGACAATGGGGGTCGATGATTGGCTCGGAGCCCTCGGCGGGGCTCTCGCTGCGGAAGCGCAGCGCAACCAGAGGACCCGGCAGGCGCTCGAGCGCCTGATGATCGAGGGCGGCGCATAGCCCGGCAGAGAGGGCTCGCGTGGCCGAACAGGAGGAACGATGGGATTCTTGAAGCGCGACGACGACGATCAGCAGCAGGAAGCTCCGGCAGAAGTGGCGGAGGCGCCGGTGGCACCCGCGGCGGCCCCGCACGCTGACTCCTACCAGGCTGGTCTGGCCGGTATCCCCGAGTCAGGCCGCGAGCGGATCCAGCGGATGAAGCAGGAGGTCAGCCAGGGCCATTTCACCAGTGACCTCTCGATCAACGAGTTCCTGATGGTCAAGGAGGCGGGTTTCGACCCACTTGGCCTGGTGCTGGGGAGCTCGATCTACCACATCGGGTTCCAGCAGGCGAACTGGAGTCAGAACCAGGAGATGGGCGTGCTCACGCAGGCCATGTACCACGCGCGCGATCTGGCGATGACCCGGATGGAAGAGGAGGCGGACCAGCTCGGAGCCGACGGGGTCGTCGGCGTCAGGCTCGACGTCGGGCGCTACGAGTGGGGTGCTGACCTCGCCGAGTTCATCGCGGTCGGCACCGCGGTCAAGCACCGCGGCGGCGAGCTTCATCGGGCGCCCAACGGCAGGCCGTTCACCTCCGACCTCAGCGGCCAGGAGTTCTCGACACTCCTTCGCGCCGGCTACCGGCCGGTGGGAATGGTGATCGGCAACTGCGTCTACCACGTCGCCCACCAGGGGCTGCGAGCCACGTTCAAGCAGATCGGCCGCAACCAGGAGATGCCGACGTACACGCAGGCCCTGTACGAGGCGCGGGAGCTGGCGATGGAGCGGATGCAGACCGAGGCCACCGAGCTCCAGGCCGAAGGTGTCGTGGGGGCCCGCATCATCGAGAAGAGCCACGGCTGGGGCTCGCACGTGATCGAGTTCTTCGCGATCGGTAACGCAGTGGTGCCGATGAGCGCCGATCACATAATCGAGAAGCCAGCGTTGGTCCTTCCGCTGACGGGCTAGCGACCACCCTCGCGCGCAGTCCGTGACCTCCGGCGGGCCCGGGGGTATTCGGTAGTGCGTGCCCGCAGACGTCGAGATCAAGCCGCAGGTCTACAGGGACCCGCGACCGAAGGAGTACTTCGACCGCTTCCACGCGCGCTCGCGGGCGCACGGGCCCGAGGCGGTGTATGAGGTGGTCAGGCTGATCACCGTGCTCTACTCCCTGGTCGCCTTCAGGGCCCGGGGGCTGGGCAGCGAGAACGTCCCCAACGGTCCGGTGATCCTCGCGCCCAACCACGCGTCGTTCATGGACCACTTCTTCACCGGGGCGTTCATCCGCCGGCGGGTGCAGTTCATGGCCAAGTCCCAGCTGTTCAAGGGAATCGGGGCATGGG
Organism: uncultured Solirubrobacteraceae bacterium; assembly: GCA_955652345.1. Classification (GTDB taxonomy): domain Bacteria; phylum Actinomycetota; class Thermoleophilia; order Solirubrobacterales; family Solirubrobacteraceae; genus Palsa-465. The sequence continues at coordinate 19,832 of CATPBV010000050.1, forward strand.
TGTTCAGCCACGGCGGGGTGTTTCCAGTGCGCCGCGGCCACCAGGACGAGGAGGCCTTCACCACCGCGTTCACGGTCCTCGATCGCGGCGGCGCCGTCGTCACGTATTGCGAGGGCGGACGCTCGCGGACCGGCACCGTGGGCACCGAGGCGCGTCCTGGCATCGGCCGGCTCGCCCTCGAGTCGGGGGCACCCGTGGTGCCTGTGGCGATCCTCGGATCACATCAGGTGCGCAACTGGAAGCGCTTGCGGTTTCCGAGGGTGACCGTACGGTACGGAGAGCCGTTTCGGTTCGAGGTGATCGAGCAGACCACGCGCGAGCAGCAGCAGCGAGCGGCGGACTACATCCTCGAGCGGATCCGTGAGCTGCACGGCGAGCTCGAGGCGCTCGGGCGCAGGCAGCAAGACGCGCGCCGGCCGGTGGGTGTGCAGTAGCTTCTAGCCTGCATGGCCCGGATCGAGGGAGTTCCCGAGCGATCGAATCTATTCGTGCGCGGCGTCTACGCGGTGACCCGCCGGAGGGTTGGCCGAATGATCGAGCCCGTCTCGGTGGCTGCCCACCATCCCAGGCTGTTGATCGGGATGGGCGCGTTCGAGGAGGCGCTCCTCCGCTCGCGGCGGGTCGACAGCCGTCTGAAGTCGCTGGCCGAGCTGCAAGCGGCAGCAGGCGTCGGCTGCCCCTTCTGACTGGACATCGGCTCAGCCGAGGCCCGTGAGGCCGGCATCACCGAGGAGCAGCTCCACGCGCTGCCGGAATATCGCGACAGCCCGCTGTTCTCCGAGCTCGAGAAGCTCGTGATGGACTACGCGGTGGCGATGACGGGCACGCCGCAGGAGGTCAGCGACGAGCTGTTCGGCCGGCTGCGGCACCACCTCGACGACGCTCAAGTGGTGGAGCTGACCTATCTGATCGGGTGGGAGAACTTCCGGTCGCGCACCAACCACGCCATGGGGATCGGAGCGGCCGGTTTCAGCGACGGCGCGGTGTGTGCGGTGCCGCGCCGCCAGCCCGCCAGCGAACCCGCTGCCTCATAACGCAGCTCGACCTCAAGCGGTCGCGACCGCGGCGGCCTCGCGCAGGCCGAGCTCCTCGATCGCCGTCTCGCGCATCTTGAACTTCTGAACCTTGCCGGTGACCGTCATCGGGAAGGAGTCGACGAACTTCACGTAGCGCGGCACCTTGAAGTGCGCGATCCGCCCGCGGCAGAACTCGCGGAGCTCCTCCGCGGTGAGCTGACTGCCGGAGCGCACCACGACCCAAGCCATCAGCTCCTCGCCGTAGCGCTCGTCCGGAACCCCGACGACCTGCACGTCGGCGATCGCCTGGTGCGTGTACAGGAACTCCTCGATCTCGCGTGGATACACGTTCTCGCCCCCGCGGATCACCATGTCCTTGATCCGCCCCACCACACGGATGTAGCCGTCGTCGTCAAGCGTCGCGAGATCGCCGGTGTGCATCCAGCGCTGGGAGTCGATCGCCTCTGCGGTGCGCTCGGGCTCGTTCCAGTAACCGCGCATCACGGCATAGCCACGGGCGCAGAACTCACCGGGCTCGCCGCGGGGCGCCGTCCGGCCGGTGTCGGGATCGACGATCTTGATCTCCACGTGCGGCATCACCTGGCCGACGGTCCCGCACCGGTGCTCGAGCGTGTCCTCGCGGCGGACCAGGGTGGTGACCGGGGATGTCTCGGTCATCCCGAAGGCGATGCTGACCTCGGCGATGCCCATCTCGTCGTTGACGCGCTTCATCACCTCGACCGGGCACGGAGAGCCGGCCATGATGCCCGTGCGCAACGAGTCTAAGTCGAACTCGCGGAAGCGCTCGTGACCCAGCATCGCGATGAACATCGTCGGCACGCCGTACAGGCTCGTGCAGCGCTCCTGCGCGCAAGCGGCGAGCGTCGCCTCGGGGTCGAACGTCTCCGCGGGGTACACGATGCAGGCTGCGTGCGTGGTCGCTCCGAGGTTGCCGATCACCATCCCGAAGCAGTGGTAGAGCGGAACCGGGATGCACACTCGGTCTTGCTCGCTGTAGCCGAGCAGCTGGGCGATGAAATAAGCGTTGTTGAGGATGTTGTGGTGGGTCAGGGTGGCGCCCTTGGGGAAGCCGGTCGTGCCGCTCGTGTACTGGATGTTGATCGGCTCGTCGAAGTCGAGCTCGTGCTGCACGGCGCGGAGCCTGTCGAGCGGTAGCTCGGCTCCGGCAAGCTCCTCCCACGGCTCCGTGTCGAAGAAGATCGCCCGCTCCAGCGACGGCAGGCTCGGGCGCACCTCCTCGGTCATCGCGACGAAGTCGCTGCCCCTGCACTCCGGCGCAGCGATCAGCCAGCGACACCCCGAGTGGCCGAGGGCGTACTGAAGCTCAGTCGGTCGGTACGCCGGGTTGATGTTTACGAGGATCACGCCGAGCTTCGCTGTTGCGTACTGGACGAGCGCCCACTCGGCGCAATTAGGGCTCCAGACGCCGACGCGATCGCCCTTGCGCAGGCCCGCCTCGAAGATTCCGCCAGCCAGCCGGTCTACCGCCCGGCCCAGCTGCGAATACGTGTAGCGGACGCCCTGGTGGCGGGACACGAGTGCCTCCGCGTCGGGGTGGCGCTCCACGATCCGGTCGAAGTTGTGGCCGATCGTCTCGCCGAGCAGCGGCTCCGGGAAGGCTCCGTGGGCGTAGGACAGCATCATCGCCTCAGGTTGGTCGCGATGCTACTCCCGCGATTCAATAGCGTGTCGCGCGGTGACGGTGCTTCGCGAGCAGCTGCTGGTCGGCAGGACCGTCGCGCTGCGCGGGTCAGTGACCGCCGCCGTTCGCGAAGCGATTGGGGCGTTGGGGGCGGCGGTCGATGGCGATCAGCCGCGGATCCTGGTGTACGACGCCGCGGGGGAGTTCGAAGGTGGGGGACGGGACGGGCTGCGGGCCGCCACCGACGGCGCGTGGGACGCGATTCTCGAGGTGGCGATCCCGTGGGCGGCGCCGGAGCCGGGTGGCGTAACGCAGGTCGTGCTGATCGCTCCTCGGCCGGACACCGGGCCGTTTGCGACCGCGGCGGCGGCCGCGCTGGAGAACCTCGCGCGGACCCTGTCGGTGGAATGGGCGCGGTATGCGGTCACGGCGACTGTGATCGTGCCCGGCGGGGCGGCGGCCGACGAACACGTCGCTGAGCTTGTGTGCTTCCTCGCGTCCTCGGCGGGGGACTACCTCAGCGGCTGCCGGTTCGGGCTCGGCTAGCTAGCCCGCGGCCCACGGGACGACGACGGCGTCCTCGTGGGGCGAGTCGCGGGCGACCACGTACTCAGCGGCCTCGCTGTCCGAGAGATTCTCGAGCACGTGCGTCTCCCGCGGCGGGACGTATACGAGGTCGCGGGGCTCGAGCGTCAGCTCCTGCTCGAGGTGGTCGCCCCACTTCACGCGCAGCGAACCCGACAGCATGTACACGGCGCTCTCGCAGCCCTCGTGGTAGTGCGGGCGCGACTGCGCTCCCGGCGGCACGCGGAACACGGCCATATAGATGTTCTGCGCTCCGGTCGTCGCCTGCGAGATCTCGGAGCCGCCGACCACGCCCCGAGGCACGTCGCGCGCCTCGCCGGGCTTGACGACCTTCATCGATCGCGACCGCACGTCGAGGTCCGCATGGGCGCGAGTCTATCGCTGCTCGGGCGGCGCGATCTCGATCTGGAGCGGCGCTTGGGGCGCCGCGTCATGGTCGACCTGGAGCGTTACGTGGTGAAGATCGAACCGCTCCTCGAGCACTCGCTGAAGCGCGCGGCGGCGCTCGTGGCAGTCGTCCCCCGCCTCCACGACGACGTGCGCAGACAGCGCCGGAAACCCGGATGTGACCTCCCAAATGTGGAGATCGTGCACCTGCACCACGCCCGGCTGCTCGGCGAGCAGGGCTCCGATCTCGTTGGGGTCGAGCCCTGCAGGCGAGGCTTCCATGAACACGCGTCCGGATGCCTTCAGCAGCCCGTATGCCGCGTACAGCATCACTGCCGCAATCACAAGCGACGCGATCGGGTCCGCGCGCTGCAGGCCCGTGGCGAGGATCACGACCGCTGCAGCGGCGGTCGCGGCGAACCCATACAGGTCGGTGAGGATGTGGCGGTAGGAGCCCTCCACGCTGAGGCTGCGCGTTCGGCCGCCGCCCGCCAGGATCCGCGCGGCAATGAGGTTCACGGCCACGCCCGCGAGTGCGACGGCGAGGACAGTCGCCGCGTCGACCTTCGGGGGCGATACGAGCCGCCCGATCGCGCCGTAGACGATGAACGCCGCAAGGATCAGCAGCGTCAATCCGTTCACCTGCGCGCTGAAGATCTCAGCGCGCCCAAGGCCAAAGGTCATCGAACCACCGGCTGGCTTGGCGGCCAGCCGCGCTGCCGTCAGCGACAGCGCGAGCGCGACCGCGTCGGTCAGCATGTGCGCCGCGTCGGAGAGCAGCGCAAGCGAGGACGCGAGGATGCCCGCCACGACCTCGCCCGCCATGAACACGAGGATCAGCGCCAGGGCGGTGGCCAACGCGCGCCGGTCGGCCTCGCGCCCGCCGTGGACGTGCGCTCCGCCTGCGCCGCCAGCGTGCCCGTGCGACATGACCCGAATCTAGTTCATCGACGGGTCCGCGGGCATCCGCGCGATCAGCGCGTAGCTTCCGCCCTTGCGGGTCAACACCCGGGACCAGAGCGCAAGCGGCTCGGACGCGAATGCGTCGTCGAATCTCGCCGGCTCGGTGATCCAGTCGCCGCGCTCGATCTCGGCGTCGAGCTGTCCCGGGCCCCATCCGGCGTGGCCGGCGAATGCCCGACCCCTCCGCACTCCCGCAGCCGGATCATCGCTCGTCCCAAGGACACCGACGTCGTCGAAGGCGAGCAGCGCCGCATCGTCAGGGTCCTCGAAATGGGCAAGGACCATCATCGCCGACGGCTGCACGGGCCCCCCGATGAAGACGGGCTCGTCGAGCGAGAGCAGATCCTCGAGCTGGGGCACCGCTTCGCCGACGGTCGTCTCGGAGGGACGGTTCAGCACCAGCCCGAGCGCGCCCTCGTCGCTGTGCTCGACGATCAGCACGACCGTGCGCCAGAAGTTGGGGTCGAGCAGCGCGGGTCCGGCGATCAGCAGCTGTCCCTTGGCGGAGTCGTCCATCTATAGCCCCAGGGCTCGCCCGAGGATCTCCCTCATGATCTCGTCCGTTCCGCCGCCGATCGGGCCAAGGCGGGCGTCGCGGGCGGCTCGCTCGATCCCACTCTCGACCATATACCCGGCCGGGCCCTGGATCTGAACGCAGGCGTCCATCACCTCAAACGCCGCTCGCTGGGTCGCGAGCTTCGCGATCGTGACCTCGCGCACCGCGTCCTCGCCTGCAAGGTAGGTTCGCAGCGCCGAGTAGGTGACGCTGCGCCCGGCTTCGATCGTGGTGGCGATCTCGGCGAGCTGATGGCGGACCGCCTGGCGCTCGCCGGTAGCTCTGCTCGCCGTAACGAACGCGAGCGTCCGCTCGAACGCGACCTGCATCGCTCCAATCGCTCCCAGGGCCATGATCAGCCGCTCCCACGCGAAGTTGGCCATGATCAGGTAGAAGCCGGCGCCCTCTTCGCCCAGCCGATGCTCCTCGGGGACGAACACCTCGTCGAAGCTGATCAAGGCCGTATCCGACGCATGCCAGCCAAGTTTCTCGAGCGGCTGCGAGCTCACTCCGGGACCGCGCTCGACGATCAGCAGCGAGAGGCCACGGTGTCCCTCGTGGCTTGTGCGCACGGCGGTGACCAGGAAGTGGGCGCGCACGCCGCCGGTGATGAACGCCTTGGAGCCGCTGACGAGGTAGCCGCCGTCGACACGAGTCGCGGTGGTGCGGATCGAGGCGACGTCCGATCCGGCGCCGGGCTCGGTGATCGCCAGCGCTCCGATCCGCTCCCCGCGGATCCCCGGGACGAGGTAGCTGCGCTTCTGCTCGTCGGTCCCGAACTTCCAGATCGGTGGCAGAGCGATCCCCGTGTGCGCCCCGGTCCCCGCCGCAAGACCCCCCGACCCACACCGGGCGAGCTCCTCGGCGAAAACGGCATCCGCGACGAGGTCATCGCGGCCGCCGTACTCGGTCGGGAACTTCAGCCCGAGGTATCCGCGCTCGGCGAGCTGCCCGAACACCTCGTTCGGAAACGAGCGCGCCTGCTCCCACTCGGCAGCCCGGGGAAACAGCTCCTGCTCGACGAAGCTACGGACCTCCACACGGAACGTTTCGTGCTCGTCGGTGAACGGTGGAATCGGGCGTCTTCCGTTCGTGGCGAGCTCTCTCATCTCGGGCATGTTTACGGAACGTACCGGTGCATCGTGGCGAGACTCACGCGCCGCTGCGGGCTGAACGCGGGCACTTGCGACGGTCCACGGTGACTGCGATGCTGTATCGCGAACGCCGGGAACCGCGAGGAGGAGCCATGTACGGACCACCACCACCACTTCAGCTCAAGGCGGAGACCCGTAGGGCAGAGGCCGAGTTGGGTGATTCCCATCAGCAAGCGTACGACCACGAGCCTCGCGACCGCTCGGGCCCTGTTCGGCGGATCGTTGCCAGGTGGCGCCGACGCCACGAACGTCCGGCTTCCAAGACTCGGCGCGGGTAGCCGGTCCCGCGTCGACGGGCCTCCACGCACTTCACATCTCGAGGCGAGCGGCCACCCGGTGGCGGTAGCGCCCGGAGATGAACACGTAGTTCCCGTCGTGTCCGCGTGAGACGTCAGCGTCACGCAGGCGCCCGCCCTCCAGTCGGGTGATCGAGTAGCCGTGTGCTCGCATCAGCTCGACCAGCTCGGCCGGCTCGATCCCGTAGCGCTCCCGTAGTAGACCCCTGCCGACCTCGCAGACGACCGTCGGCTGCTGCTCGGAGAGGATCCGGTCGGCGCCGCGCAGCACGAACAGCTCGGCGCCCTCGACATCGGCCTTGACGAGCGAGACGTTGGTCTGGGTGACCGCCGCGTCGAGCGGGAAGGTCGGCGCTTCGACGGTCAGCCAGCCCTCCGTGGGCTCGATCCCGGACATGTGGGCGAGCCCCGCGATCGGTGGTTCGCCGGGACCGGCCGCCGGGATCCGGAACGTGGTCGTCTCGTGTCGCTCGCCATATCCAGCTTCGTGGATCTCAACGGCGTGGCTCACGCCGAGGAGCTTCACGATCCGTCGCAGCGAGCGCGCAGTAGGGGGTATCGGCTCGAACGCGATGACGCGTCCGCCTGGTGCGAGCGCCCGCGCGAGGTGCCAGCACCAGAGGCCGTAGTTGGCGCCCACGTCGACCGCAGTCTCACCCGGAGCGACGAGCTCTGGGATCAGGCGGAGCTCGAGCTCGGTCCAGGCGCCCCCGCGGATCTCGAGGGCCTTCGAAACGGTCAGCGCGACGTCGTACAGGGCCGGAGCATCGAGCAAGCGCCGCTTGATTGCGTGCTTGGCGCTAGAGATCGTATGAGCGCCCGATCAGGTCGAGCATGATCTCGTCGGTGCCGGCGCCGATCCGGTTGAGCCGAACGTCGCGGTAGGCGCGCTCGATTTCGTACTCCTTCATGTAGCCGTAGCCGCCGAGGATCTGAACGCACTCATCGGCGACCTCGCAGGCGACACGCGAAGCAAACAGCTTCGCCATCGTTATCTCGCGCACCGGGTACTCAC
>CATPBV010000051.1 GCA_955652345.1 uncultured Solirubrobacteraceae bacterium
GCCTGCAATCGCGTGCTCCCGGCGTCTGGCTGCGCGACAGACACCCTCGCGAGCGGGGAGCACTTGCCTGTCCACATCGAAAAGTCCCAGTAGCCGCGTTCGCGCCACACGCGCCCCTCGCGCAGCTCGAGGATGTCCAGCGCCCGGTTTTCCCGCTCGCCGCTCTCGCCGTCCGCGACGACGCCGAAGAACCTGCTGCTCGGCGTGCCGGTGGCCCTGGTTTCCAGACACACCCGATCGCCGGCGGCGAACAGCGTCACGATCTCCAACCGCAGCTCGGGATAGGCGGCAAACCAGTGCTCAAGGTGACGCCGGTAGGCCGGTAGACCTTGCACGAGGGGGAGCGGGGCCTGCCAGTTCTCGAAGTCATCGTGAAAGAAGCCGCAGATCCGCTCGATATCGTGGCTGTTCCAGGCCTCGACGAGGTTGCGAACCACCGCCTCGGACGAGCGGTCGGCTGCCTCAGCCACGTTCGCCGCCTTTCGCTTCGACGAAGCTGTCGCACGTAGACCCGAAGTCTGCTCCTTGCCCATGCGTGCTGTAGCCACCGTCGACTACGAGCGACTGGCCGGTGATCCAGGCAGAGCGAGCGTCGTCGCAGAGGAATCGCACCGCCTGGGCGATGTCCATCGGCTCTCCGATGCGGCCCAGTGGACAGGCGTCCGCCTCGGACGCTTCGACGCCGGGCATTGCTAGTTCGTCGAGCGTCGCTGGCGTTCGGATCGTGCCCGGGGCGACGGCGTTGACGCGCACGCCGCGGCCGCCGAGCTCGTAGGCCATGTTGCGGACCAGCGCCTCGATGGCGGCCTTCGAAACACAATAGTGAGCGGTGTTGTCCCAGGCGAGACACGCGGCCGTCGATGAGATCGCGACGATGCTGCCGCCGCCGTTGGCCACGATCCGCTCAGCCGCCAGCCGACACACGTGAAAGGTCCCGTCGATGTTGACGTCGAGCACCTGGCGCCAGTCGGCCGGTTCCATCTCAAGGAACGGCACTACGCGGTAGGCGCCGGCGACCTGGACACAGGCGCGCAGCGGCCCGAGGTCACGCTCGGCGTGGGAAACGAGCCCGGCGACCGCCTCCCAGGAGCGGATGTCGCAGTCGTACGCGCCCGCCACACCGCCGGCGTCGCGGATCTCGGCCACCACGGGACCACAGTCGCGGACGTCCGCTGCCGCTACCGCGAAGCCGTCGGCGGCCAAGACCCGGGCGGCCTCGGCGCCGATGCCGCGCGCAGCACCGGTGATAAGGGCGACGCGGGCGCTCACGCCGAGTCCTCAGCCACCGTCGAACCCGGATCGGGCGCGTGGGGCACGAGCTGCTCGACCGCATCAAGTGGGCCCGCCGCCGCGGATCCCGAGTCAATCCGATGGAGGTGAGGCGGCAGTCCCGCGTACTTCATTGGGGCAGCACGTCCCGTTCGGGTGTCCGCGGGGTGGCTTGGGGAAGCGATGGCGCCGCTTCGATGAGGCGGCGCGTGTAACCGGCGGCGGGCGCTCGCAGAACCGTGTGCACGCCCCCGGTCTCGACGACCGCTCCGCGCTCGAGAACGAGGACGGCGTCGGCGATGCTGCCGACCACGCCGAGATCGTGGGTGATGAACAGCAGCGCGAGACCGAGGTCGCTCTGCAGCTCGTTGAGCAGGTCGAGGACCGCGGCCTGCACCGAGACATCCAGCGCGGATGTGATCTCGTCGCACACCAAGAGGTCGGGCTGCGCTGCCAGCGCGCGAGCGATCGCTACGCGCTGGCGCTCTCCGCCCGAGAGCTCTGGAGGGTAGCGGCGGGCCGTGCGACCGGGGAGGCGCACGCGTTCGAGCAGCCGGGTTACCTCCGCCTGTGCCTCGGCGCGCGAGCAGCCGCGCAGCGCACGCGCCGGCCAGCTCACCTGGGCGGCGACCGACTGGCGGGGGTTGAGCGACTCGAAGGGGTTCTGGAACACGATCTGTAGGCGCCGCCGTTGTTCCCGGGTCCGCCGTCGCGCCAAGGGCGAGAGCGCTTGACCGTCGAAGTCGATCGAGCCTGCGCTCGCTGAGTGGAGGCCGACGACGCACCGTGCGATCGTCGTCTTGCCGCTGCCCGATTCGCCAACCAGCGCCAGGCACTCGCCCGGTCGGACGCAGAAGCTCACGTCGCTGACCGCGGTGACGGCGATTCCCTGCGTACGGTGCTGCGCGCTCAACCCGTCGACGCGCAGGAGCAGCTCTCGCTGCTCGCGCGTCGACAGCCCACGCGGTACGAGCGCCGGAAGACCGGTGTCGCGCCAGCGTATGCATCTGACCCAGTGGTCCGCGGCGATCTGCTCGAGCCCCGGAAGCTCGGCTGCGCAGGCGTCGATCCGCAGCTCGCACCGCGGCTCGAATGGGCAGCCGGGGGGCAGGTGGTCGGCGTCAGGCGCGACTCCGGGAATCCCTGTGAGCGCTCGCGGGTTGTGGTGGTCGGGCACGCTCGAGACCAATCCGCGGGTGTATGGGTGTCGGGGCTGGGTCGTCACGACTGGTGTCGGCCCCTGCTCGAGAACGTGGCCCGCGTACATGACCGCGACGCGGTCGGCGACGGTCGCGACCGCGGCAAGATCGTGGGAGACGTAGACGAGGGCGACGTCGAGCTCGCGCGCAAGTCGGCGGATCTCGTCGAGGATCAGTCCCTGCGTGAGGACGTCCAGGCCGGTGGTCGGCTCGTCAAGGACGATCAGTGGCGGGGCGCAGGACAGCGCTAGCGCGATCGCCACGCGCTGCTGCTGCCCGCCGGAGAGCTGGTGCGCGAACCGCCGCGCGAACGCCCGGTCCCCCGGCAGCTCGACACGGCGCAGCAACTCGCCCACCAGGTCGGAAGCGTCGCGATCGACAAGGTGCGCTCGCAGCATCTCGCGGATCTGATCGCCCACCCGGATCGCGGGGTTCAGTGCACAGGCGGGGTCCTGGGGAACGTAGGACACCAGGCGCCCCCGCAACGAACGCAGGCCACGCTCGCCACGGCCGACCAGCTCGGTGCCCGAGACTCGGACCGAGCCGCTCACGATCCGCAGACCGGGTCGCGCGTAGCCCAGCATCGCGTGCGCCAGCGTCGTCTTGCCGCTGCCCGATTCTCCGACCAGCCCCAGGGACCCGCCCGGCGCGACGCTGACCGAGACGCCGTCGAGCACGGTCGCGCCCGCCCGTGAGCGGACCACCAGGTTCTCGACCTCGAGAACGGGCTCGCTCACCGTCTCAGCGACTCCACCTCGATCGAGGTCCCCAACGATCCGGCGATCGCGTCCGCAAGCATGTTGAGGCTCACCGTCAGGGTCCCAATCATCAGCGCCGGGATGAGGACCGACAGAGCGTTGATGGTGATCCCGGCACGGTTCTCGGAGATCATCAGCGCCCAGTCCGCCTTCGGCGGCGAGATCCCCAGCCCGAGAAAGTTGACCGCCGCGACGAGCAGGATCGAGACGGTGAAGCGTGGTCCGGCGTCGGCGACGATCGTGCCGACGATGTTCGGCAGGATCTCGCGGCGCAGGATCGTCGCCAGGCGATCGCCACGCGCGACTGCCGCCTCGACGTAGCCGCGGACCGAGACCTCGAGCGCGGCCGTGCGCACGATCCGCGCGACACCCGGCATGTGCACGATCGCGATCCCGACGATCAGCGCCGCAGCGCTGCTGCCGAAGCCGGTCGCAAGCACCAGCAAGAACAGGAGCGGTGGAAAGGCAAGCAGGACGTCCATGGCCCGCATCAACACCGGGTCGACCCAGCCGCGCCGGTAGCCTGCGACCAGGCC
>CATPBV010000052.1 GCA_955652345.1 uncultured Solirubrobacteraceae bacterium
GCGAGACCCCGCCGGCCGTCCGCGCCCAGGTGATGACGACGATGTCGAGCCTGGGGCTCATCGCAGCGTCCCTGGGCGCCGCGATCGGCGGGGCATTGCACAGCATGGATGCCTCGATCCTGGCGTTCCTCGTGGTGAATGTGCTAGCAGCGGTCGCGGCGCTGAGCGGGGCCGCTACGCGTAAACAGCCGCCAGCGCCGGCGCCACCACCTCAGGCGCGGTGATCGCCCGCGCCCGATCGATCGCCCATCGACCTGCGGCAGCATCGCCACGAAGCTGTCTGATCCTGGTGGCGAGCGCCGGCGCATCCCCCGCCGGCGCGAGCCACTCGTCGGCGACGAGCTCCGCCAGGGCGCCGACGCGTGAGGCGGCGACGGGCAGGCCCGCTGCCATCGCCTCAGCGGCCGCAAGCCCGAAGCTCTCGGCGCTGAGTGACGGGGCCACGGCCAGCGACGCCCCAGCTCTCAGCAGACGCAGCTCCTGGTCGCCGACCCAGCCGACAAACCTGACGTTCCCCCTGTCCAGCTCGTTCAGCCGCGATGCCTCTGGCCCGTCGCCGGCGACGACGAGCGGCACGCCGGCAGTCCGGCAAGCCTCGATCGCGACGTCTACCCCCTTCTCCGGCGCGAGCCGCGCGCACAGCAGCGCATGACCGTCAGGAGAGGGTGCCGAGTGGGTCGCGAACTCGCGGATCACGGGCGCCAGCACGTGCACCCGGCTCACCGGCGCCCCGAGCTCCTCCAGCCTGGCCACCGCAAACCGGCTCGGAGCGATCAGCGCGTCGGCCGAGCGCACGATGCGGCGCTGCCACAGGGCAAGCGCCGCTCCGTACGAAAGCGCCTCCGGCCAAGACCCGCGGCAGTTGAGCAGGACCCCGGGGATCGTGTTCCGTCCGTGGCAGCGCGTGCACTCCGCGCCGCGGGTGTAGCAGGTGCCGATCGCGCACACGAGGCGGTACTGATGGAGGTGCAGGACCACCCGAGCCCCTGCCGCCCTTGCGGCGGCGAGTGCGCGCCAGCCCAGCGAAGGGTGCACGTTGTGGGCGTGGACGACGCGCGCGCGGGTGCGGCGGACGGCCCGCGCGACCTCGTCAGGGTCGAGCCCTCCGCGCAGCAGCCCTGCCGCCGCCTGCCGCCGCCCGATAAGCGCCGAATCGCGGACCAGGAGCTCGGCATCCTCGCCGAGCCGCTCGCGCACGAGCCACATCAGATCCTCGACCGCTCGCTCCTCGCCCCCGGTGGTCCGGTAGCGGTTGTGCAGGAACAGGATCACGCGCGCTGGATCGCCGCCGCGCCGCGGGCACCGGCGACCACCTCTCCGAGCACGGATGCAAGCTCGGCTGAGACGCTCGACCACGAGAACCGCTGACAGACGGCGCCCCTCGCCGCGCGCCCTCGGCGCACGCGCTCCTCGCGATCGTCGATCACCTCGCGCATCGCGGCCGCGAGTGCGCCCGGATCACTGGGATCGACGAGCCAGCCCGTGCGCCCAGGCTCCACGATCAGTGACGGCCCGAGCGAGCGCGGCGCGACCGCGGGCAGGCCGCAGGCCATCCCTTCGACCAGCGCTTGACCGAACTGCTCGTGCGCGGATGCGGTGACGATCGCGTCGGAGGCCGAGAAGAACTCCGGCAGCCTCTCGTGAGCGTGCCACCCGGCGAGAAACACCCCTCGTGCGCCGATCCGCGCGATGAGCTCCGCGGGATGCTCCCCCTCCCACTCGCCGGGGTGTCCACCGACCAGCACGAGCGCTGCGTCCGATCGCAGGCCTTCTCGCGCTTGCATGAAGGCGTCGATCAGGCGGTCCAGGCGCTTGACCGCGGTAAAGCGGCCGACGTAGAGGAGCACGACCGAGGCGGCGAGCGCGGCGACCTCGGCATCGGTGTAGCCGAGGCTTCCGGGCTCCCCGCCGGGGACGGCCGCCTGAGGATCTGCCACCAGCACCTGGTGCCAGAAGCGGCCGCGCTCGATCGGCCGGGGAGCGAAGATCTCGGTGGCGACGCCGCCCGGCAGGGGGTGCAGTCGGTGCGCCGGCAGCTCGAGCACCGCCGCGGCCCGCTCCAGGCCGGCCGGCGAGACGAGCAGTCGCGCGCAGCGGCTCGCCCACGCTCGCATCCTCCCGGCCCAACGATCGGCGTGCGCCCATCCGAGCGGCGCTCCCGCTTGGATCCGCTCGAGCATCAGAAGCTCGGTTCCATGCAGCTGGCCGACCACAGGGACGCCCGGAGCGACGCGTATGGCCGCCTCGTTCAGCGGCGTCAGATGGTGCAGATGGATGATGTCGGCCTCGACTGCGCCCGCCCGAGCCAGCTCGCGCGACCACGCGCGGACCTGGCGTTCGTAGTCGAGATCGCCGAGCGCCGCGAAGACTCGGTCGGGCGCTCCGGGTCGGTCCTCGAACGAGGGATGCATCGGAACGCTGCCGGGCGGCCCCTCATAGCGCGTCGGATTGTTGCTTCGCAGCGCGGCGTCGAATCTGACCGGGCGAACGTTCTCGCTCCCGTAGAACGCGATCGCGTCCGAGTGGGGCCCAAGGTCTGACCGCGAGCCCGCTATGAGCGTCACCGAGCACCCCTGCTTGCGCAATCCCTGCGAAAGCGCCCGGGCGGCGTGCGAGGAGCCGCCCCGGGGATAGAACATGATTGCCGAGAGCACGCGGAGCGCCATGCGCCGATTATTCCCGCCTTTGCCCGCTCGACACTGCCTGCCCGGGCCTGGACGACCCGGATGGCGCTATACGCGACTGAGGTCGTCCACGTTTCTCAGAGCGCTTCGAAGACGATCGCGGTGACGATCGGGCGGCCGCCGAGGAGGTCGGCGCCATGCTCCTCGCGCGGCCGGTTTCGCAGCCGCCCGGAATGAACGAGCGACGCCGATCCGCCGCCGTCGAGGTTGAGCGCCTCCGAGGCTCCGAGCTTCACGAGCGCGTCGGCTAGCTCTCCGAGCGTCATTCCCGCGTCCCGTCTTGTGCGGCCGTCGCACGCGACGGCGAGCAGCCGTTCCCCGGAGATCCCGAGCGCGGCGCGGGGATAGCGTCCGACCGTGATGTCGGAGTCGAACTGGTGCGCCCCCGCCGAAAAGCCTTCGATATCGGCGCCGTCGATCACACTCGCGCCGTCCGTCACGAGCAGCGGACCGGCTTGCAGGAGGTCGCCTTCCGGGTTCGCCGGGAGCTGATCGCGACGGGCGATCCGCAGCCGCCCGCCCTCGATCTGGATGCACGCCCTGACGGCGTGCCATGGGCGATCGAACGCAAGCGAGGACCGCTCCTTGCCCCCAATCCGCAGCTCCCCCAGGGGCGCGTACATCGGCCGCAGGTAGAAGCCGCCCACGACCGCGTGCCGAACGCCGTTGCGACGACACCAGCTCGCGAGGGGCTCCGCCCGCTCGAGGTGCACCACCCGCGGGGCGAACACACGCATCTCATAGCTCGCGAGATGCAGGGTAGTCCGAGCTCCATCCGCCAGCGCGATGCGCAGCTTCTCCACGCGGCAGCGGCGCCTCGGCAGCGCGTCGGTTCGAAGGGCGAGGCGCAGGGCACGCGGCTGCGGGGTCATGGGAGCCAGCCTTCAAGCCTCAGTGCGCGCCCCAGCATCCGGTGCAGTACACCAACCAGGCCGGATCGCTACTGGTTGGGCTCGATCGTGCAGTCAAACTGAGCACGAATGACGTCGAGTGTCCTTCGCCCGATGACCCGCGTTCTCGAGCGCGCGCGGCGGCTGCGGCGCGAGCTCGCTTTTCTGTTGCGGCTCCGAGTGTTGCCGAGGGGAGTCGCGGCCTACCAGTGGCGGGCGCGACGGCTCGCCTGGCGATTGGGCGACGAGTTCAGCCTCGTGTCAGCCACCGAGCCGGAGAAGCTCGCGGCCCTGTTGAGCTTGGCCGAGGACAAGCATCGCGTGGTGGAGCTGGGGACCGCGACCGGCTGGACCGCCATTTCGCTGCTCCTGGCGGACGGGCAACGAGTGGTCGTCGGCTACGACATCGTTGAGCGCCCCGAGCTCCAGATGTACTTGAAGCTGGTGAGCCCCGCGGTCCGGTCTCGACTCGAGCTCGTTTGTGCGCCAGGGGAGGAAGGACCTCGGCGTGACGGCCACGTCGACCTGTTGTACATCGACAGCTCCCACGAACGGGCGGCCACAATCCGCGAGGTCCAAGCATGGGCGCCAGCACTCGAGGACGGTGCGCTCATCGTGTTCGACGACTTCACGCATCCCGAGTACCCGGGGGTACGCGAGTCGGTGCAGCAGCTTGGACTCGACGGCGTCGAGCGCGACGGCTTGTTCGTGCATCGCATGGGCGCTCACCAAGCCTGAGCCGCCCGGGAACGTTTGCAGAGGGGCACTAGCTCGGGGCATCGTTTCGTGCCACTAGCCGGGGGGTAATCCGGTTAAGCACGGCAGCAGAACGGGAAGTTGACTCATGTTTATTGCTATTGCGCGCTTGATCCGCCTTGTGGCGCTCGCGGTGGCGGGTGTGATCGTCGCCGCGATCCTCCTGCGGTTGGTCTCGGCAAATCCCGCTAACGCCATCGTCTCGGACCTGCACGACGCCGGACAGGCGCTGGCCGGGCCGTTCAAGAACCTGTTCTCGATCAGGAACGCGACGACTGCGATGGCGGTCAATTGGGGCATCGCGGCGCTCGTCTACGTGGTCGTGGGCGACTTCCTGGCCCGTGTGATCGCGCGATCGCAGCCCAGGAGGATGAGGTCGGTCGGGACGGCCGTGTGACCCGAGCGGAAGTTGTCACTGATCGTTTGCGGCGACCGTGTCAGCGCACAGACATACAACGGAGGCGTACTGCGAGGATGGGGGTATAACGGCCATCATGGATCGCCTGGCGATGCCACGCACTGACTCCACTGAGCTGTTTGCTCGCTGGCAGAAGGAGCGCGATCAACGAGCACGCGAGGAGCTCGTCGAGCGGTTCCTGCCTCTCGCCCGCAAGCTCGCGCGCCGGTACGCGGGCCCACGGGAGCCTTTCGAGGACCTCATGCAGGTGGCAAGCCTCGGCCTGGTAAAGGCGATTGACCGCTTCGACACCGAACGTGGCACCGCGTTCTCCTCGTTCGCAGTGCCCACCATCCTCGGCGAGCTCAAGCGCTACTTCAGGGACCTTGGGTGGTCCGTGCACGTTCCGAGGGGCGCGCAGGAGCAGGCTTTGAAAGTGGAGGAAGCCCAACAGCAGCTGACTTCGAGGACCGGCCGTCCCCCGAGCGTTCAGGACATCGCCGAGTTCCTCGAGATGAGCATCGACGACGTGGTGGACGCGCTCGAGACCGCGAGCGCCCACCACTCGACGTCGTTGGATGCTCCACGCGACGACGGCGAGGAGGACTCAGGCTCCCTCGGCGACGCATTCGGCGAGGATGACGAGCGCTTCGAGATGGTCGACGCGAGCCTGACGATCTCCGCCGCGGCCCGCGAGCTCTCCTCCCGCGAGCGCCGTGTCCTCGCTCTGCGCTTCGTGCACGACTTGACGCAGACCCAGATCGCCGAGCAGATCGGCGTCTCCCAGATGCAGGTCTCCCGGATTTTGCGCCGAGCCTTGTCTCGCCTGCGCGAGCTCACCGTCGACGACGGGTTGCTCGACAGATAGGCCCGGCGAGGGTCTGGATATTGCCGTGGGCGTGATCGAGGACAGCCCGGCGATTCGCCTCGAGATCGAGAGCATTCCCGAGGCGCCGTCGATCGTGCGCGGCGCGCTCGGCGCGTTTGCGGACCAGCTCGCTCTCGACCCCGAGCTCGTAGACGACCTGAAGACCGCCGTGACCGAGGCTTGCAACAACGTGATCATGCACGCCTACGGCGACGCTCCGGGTCCGCTCGAGCTGTTTCTGTACATCGTCCCGAGCTCCGTGCTGGTCGTCGTCAGAGACCGGGGGGTTGGGATCGCTGCCGAGCTCGCCTCTGAAGGGCAGGAGCAGGGCGTCGGCGTGCCGATCATTCGGGCACTCACGCGCTCCTCCACGTTCCGGCAGTGTGAGGACGGCGGAACGGAGGTGTGGATGGATTTCGCGACGCGGGAGACTGCGGACGCGCCCGGTGCGGCTCCCGATGACGACTGGATCGGCCGGCTCTCGGGCGACACCGTGGTCTCGCTCTCGCCCGTGTCTCTGGTCAGCGGCGTGCTCGGACGGGTCGCGCGGACGCTCGCCGCGAGAGCTCGCTTCTCGCTCGATCGCTTCTCCGATGTGCACCTGGCGACCGACGCAATCGCCACGCACGCGATCGGCGCAGCAAGCGGCGGCCGGATCGGATTCGGAGTGGCAATGGGGACCAGGCATCTCGAGATCACGATCGGGCCGTTTCGCTCGGGCGCAAGCGCAGCGCTGTCCGCCGGTCCCGGGCGCCGCGCCCGCTCCGTGCTGGCGCTCCTGGCCGACGAGATCGAGGTCCTGACCTCGAACGGGACGGAGATGCTGCGGGTCGTAATCGACGACCGCCGGCTCGCGGCGCGGGGGTCAGCTGCCGCGTAGGGCGCGGGAGTCAGCTGCCGTGTAGGGCCTCGTCGGGGTCGTCCACGAGCGTCAACCGCTCGGCGATCCCGGTGAGGGAGAGCAACCTTTGCACCTGGTGAGAGCCATTGACCAGGACGAAGCGCTGACCGTTCTGCTCGGCTCGCTGGTGAGCCCTGACGAGGGCGCTGAGCCCCGTTGAGTCCATGAAGTCGAGCTCGCGCAGATCGACGAGCACCAGAGCTGCGTCGGAGCCGAGGGCCTTGTCGAGCTCCTCATCGAGCGCGGGGCACGCGGCGAGATCGAGCTCTCCCCCCAGGGTGAGCACTCTGGCGTTGTCGTCCGCGCGGGTCTCCAAGCGGAAGTGGCTCTCCATGGCCGCCGAGCCTACCGCTAACACCGGCAGCCGTGTCCGATCAGGCCGCCGAGCCGACACGCGCAGCCCTGTCAAATGAAGGCGCCCCGTGGACCCCTGCAGCGTCGTCAGCCTGCATGGCGGAGGCCGAGTCGGGGTAGTCCTAATGACACGGCGCGAAGCACGCGTCGCCTACACGAAAAGGAGGTCACGTGGTAGCTCTAGTAGTCCTGCTGTTGATCCTCGCGATCTTCGGCGGCCTCGGATTCGCCGCGCATTTCCTGTGGTTCGTGCTGATCGCAGCGCTCATCCTGTGGGCGATTGGGTTCCTCATCGGTGGCGCCGAAGCGGGCTTCGGCCGGCGGAGGTGGTACGGCCGCTGGTAGCCGAGCGCTGGTAGCCGGGGCCCGCTAGTCGGGCCCTGCTGCGCGGCGGGCGGGCCGGGCGAGCTGTAATCAGGCTCGCCGCGGCTTCCCGGGGTCGCGCAGTCCGTGGGTCGCGCAGTCGGTATCAGCCCCGGTCGTCCCGGGACGGTTCGCGCTCCAACGTGCTCGAGTCGCGGCTGTCCGTCAGAAGGTCGAGTACGGCGGCCTCGATCTCCGTTCTGACCCGGTCGTCCGCCGGATCCATGTGGGGAATCCGCTCCAACGCCGTAGCGATCGTCCACCCCGACAGATACCGTCGGCAACACCCCGGCCGTCGCTCGACGTGCATACATCGATCCGCGCGTCTTCGACCGTAGGCGAGCAGCTCCGAATCGCCACCGCGCCGTCGCTTCAGCGCGCGGAGAACCGAGTCGCCGTTCACCGACACGTGCTGTTTCGAGATCGTGGCAAGCCCGACGCCGCCGCTCTCGTCGGCGTACTGCTCGCTGCCGATCCGGAACATGCCGACGTCCAGCAGCCGGAC
>CATPBV010000053.1 GCA_955652345.1 uncultured Solirubrobacteraceae bacterium
GCGCACGCCGCGCCGCGGTCGGACTCCTCGAGGTACACAACCGGCGCGACGTCGAGCGCCCCCACTCTCGGATGAATGCCGTGATGCCGGCCGATGTCGACGCGACGGATCACCTCGCGCGCGCCGCCAAGCACAGCGGGAGCAAGCTGTCTCTGCTCCCCTGCGAGCGTGAACACGCTTCGATGGTGGTCGGGATCCGAGTGCACGTCGAGCAGTCGTGCGTCGAACGCTGCCGCGATCTCGTCGATCGCCGCGCGGTCCCGTCCCTCCGAGACGTTCGGGACAGCCAGGAGAGTCACGCGCCGGGGGTGTCCAGCACGTAGCGGCCGGCGTCGAGGACCGTCAGTCCGTCGACCTCGAGCGTCGCGTCCAGGATGACCGCGTCGAGGTGCACCGGGACCGAGACGGTCCCGCCGATCCCGGCGCTTGCTCCGAACGCGACGTGGACGGTCCCCAGGATCTTCTCGTCCTCCAGCACTTCCCCGGTAAGCCGAGCGCGATCGTTGGTCCCGACGCCCAGCTCCGCGAGGTTCGCCCCCAGCTCGCCGTGAGCCATGAGCCTTCTGCGGAACTCGGGCCCGGCTCCGCCTTCGGCGCCGACGATCCTGCCCTCGCGCAACGTCAGGACCGCGGGCGGGTCGCTGAGCCCGATCGAGGCGAGGCTCGAGGCGACCATCGTCCCGTCGCCGCCGACGGGCGCGATGAAGCCCTCCCCGCACGGAAGGTTCCCGAATGCCCCGGGTGCGGTGAGGTCACCGTCGTCCGCGACTCCATACCTGCCAGTGAGGTCGAGCGTCAGCTCCGACCCCTGCGGACACGAGACCCGAGCTTCCGAACCGCTATCGAGCACGGCTGCGACGGCCTTGGATCGGGCGGCCATCGTCTTGAAGTCGACCGCCATCACGCGCGCGAGCATGTCCGCGCGTACTCCCGGCATCGTCGCCCCGCGCGCCCCCGCGTCGGTGGCCTGCCTGCGGGCGACGGTGTGGCTGAGTGACCGTCTCGTCGGCGCGATGAACACGTCGCACTCTCTGAGCGCTCCGGCGATCGGCCGCGGCGGCTCCGTCCCGTCGACCTCCCGCTCGTCCATGACGGCCAGAACAGCGTCCGCGCCTGCGTTTGTCGCTGCTTCCCGGAGCGCTTCCCCGATCGACCTCGTCGTCGCGTCTACGACGACGACGACCTCCTCGCCCGGCTTCACCGCCAAGCAACGAGCGACCACCGTCTCGACAGCTGGGCCGAGGTCTGTCATCGCCGGGATCATATTTCGGGCCGAACGCTGTTGGCCCTGGCCGGGCGGCACGTCCCGGCGCGCCGCCCGATCGCCAGTGCTGGGTCGGCTCGCACTCGCATGCTGCGGCCGGGAAGGCTTGCGATCGGATCGACTGGACTGAGAGAATCTCGCCATGACCGAGCCTGGCGATCAGCCACCACCCAAGCGTCCCGGCCGCCGCTCGACGACCGCGGACACGGCCGCGGCAAGATGGGGGCTTGGGCACCCAGAGAGTGATCCTGAACATCCCCCGCCCTCGCACGTCCCGGAGGATGAGGACGTCGTCCCAAACCGGCACTCCGCGAGCGCCGAGGCGGCCGCGCTGCGCTGGCGTGAGGAGCACGAGGAGGACGAGGAGGACGAGGAGAGCGACAGCTAGCGGCACATTCGGGCCGCTTCGGGCGTCTGTCCCGTCATGAAGAGGGAGGCACTAGGGTGGCCGTTAGGGTTCGCGGGCGTGGGGACCCACAGCTCAAGTAGGTCCCGCCGGCCTGGCGCGGCGCCACCTGTCCAGCAGGCGGCGATCACGGGCGCAGTCGTGCTGACGCTCGGGATTGCGGCCTGTGGAGGAAGCACCTCGTCGGCGACCCATCAGCAGCCCCCGACCTCGACGACCGCACCGACGAGCCCGACGTCGCCGAGCGCCGCCGGCGCGGGGCCGAGCGTCTCCACAGGCGCCGTCCAATCGGCCAGCCGCTCACCGTCCTCGCCGTCGTGCACACCCGCCTCGGCACGGTCACGCTGAATTGGCCCGTAACCGTGCGGAAGTGAGCGCCGCGCACGAGCTGCCCGCCGGCGAGGGGCTCGCATCGGCTGGACGAGGAGATCAGCGGGCGTCCGTCGCTCAGGGCGGCGTCGAGATGACCGTCCGGGATGTGGTCAAATCGTTCGGCCCGATCCACGCTCTGCGCGGCGTATCGCTGGCGGTCGCGCGATCGGAGTTCGTGACGATCACGGGGCCGTCCGGCTCAGGGAAGAGCACGCTGCTGGGTCTGATCGGAAGCCTCGATCGCCCGGACCAGGGCACGATCACGGTCGCGGGCGAGCCCGTGCCCCACCCGCGCGACGCGGTGCGATTCCGCCGTCACGTGGTCGGGTTCGTGTTTCAGGACAACCTGTTGCTGCCATACCTGAGCGCTCAGAGCAACGTCGAGGCGGCGCTGCTCGCGTCGGGCGTGGGGCTCCGCGAGCGGCGCGCGAGAAGCATCGAGCTGCTGACCGAGGTGGGGCTTTCAGATCGCGCCGGGAGCATCCCCGCGGAGCTCTCCGGGGGTCAGCGCCAGGCGGTCGCGCTCGCGCGAGCGCTCGCAAACGACCCTCAGCTGCTGCTAGCGGACGAGCCCACCGGCGCGCTCGACTCCGCAAGTGGCCAGCTCGCGCTCGACCTGCTGTCGTCGGTACGCGAGCGGCGCGGCATGACGCTGATCGTGGTCAGCCATGACGACGCCGTCGCTGCGCGCGCCGACCGCGTCGTTCAGCTCGTCGACGGTCGCGTTCTGCGGTCATGACCGGCGTCCGGCGGCGCGACATCAGGGCTGCGCGAGTGCAGTCGCCGAGCCCATCCGGGTGACTCTCCAGATCGGGTAGACCGCGCCGGCGACGCCAATCGTGATCCCGATCAGCACAGCCCGCCCGAAACCCCAAAGGGTCAGGACCGGCGAGATGAACGCGCCCAAGCCCAGGGCGCCTGGCAGCAGCTTGCTCGCGGCAACGCCAAGGAGGAGACCGGCGGCCGTGCCCAGCACGCTGACCGCAACCGCTTCCCCCAGCACGAGAGCGCCCAGCTGATTCGCACTCCAGCCAATCGTGCTGAGAAGGGCAAGCTCGCGACGGCGCTCGAGGACTGCTGCGAGCATCGTGTTCGCGACAGCAAGCGCGCCGATGATCAGCGCGAGAACCACGATCAGCAGGACTGCGTGGGCGATTAGCTGGTTGTTCGCCCCCGCTCGAACGGCCTCGCTTGGCTCGGAGATCGCCAGCAGGTCCGGGAATGCCTTCGACAGCTCGCGCGAGGCCTGCGATGCCGAAGTCTGAGGCGAGAGCCGGACCGCGAACGTGGTCACCTCGTCGGCCGTTCGCCCCGCCAGCGCCTGGGCGTCGGCAAGCAGCGCCACCACGCCCGTGTCCTCCTGAGCGATCCCCGAGTGGAACATGCCGGAGACGGTGAACGAACGGTGAGAGATCCGCAGCGTTGCACCCGGTCGCAGGTGCAGCTGCTGAGCAAGCAGATCTCCCACCACCACCTGCCCGGGGCTCGCGGGACGCCCTGCGGTCAACACGAGCAGGCGCGCGACGAAGCCGCCTGGAGCAACCCCCAGCACGATCGCTCCAGGAGAGCTCGGCACGGCACCGACGACGAGCTGGATCGGCGTCGCGTCGCGAATCTCGGGCTGCGCCCGCAGGCGCGGAAGCAGCGACAGCGGCACCACCGAGGAGGTGAGATCCGCGGCCTCTCGCTGGAACAGCCCTAGATCCGCCCGGCCGAGGTGCACGAGTTGACCGGCGGTCTGATTGAGCCCTGCCGAGAGAGCCAGCAGCGCCACGATCGCCGCGACGCCGACCGAGATCCCGGCCGCGGTCAGCGCCGTGCGCGCCGTCCGGCGCCGGAGGTTCGAGGCGATCAGCCCAAGCATGTCCGAGATCGTTCCACGCCGGGATCGCCCGCGCCCGCCCGGTGGATTCACCCCCGGACGCACGGCCGCCCCGATGCTAGGCTCCGGCGTGCTGGAGGCCGCCGGCAACCGCCTCCACACACCCGCCGGAGTAGCTCAGTCGGTTAGAGCAGCGGAATCATAATCCGCGTGTCGGGGGTTCGAGTCCCTCCTCCGGCATCTTTGCTATTACGCGGATCGTCAGTGTTTACGGGCGATTGCACGATATGCGGTCCGCGTGTCGCCGACCGCAACGAACCGCTGTGAACCGCCTGTTCGCGTGCAATTGTTTGCACTTTGTTTGCACCGAGATGGGTCACGAGGGCTTTGCCCTTCCGGCGAGATACGCATTGAGCCGGTCGGCGGCGCCGTCCGGACCGGCGGGCTGGGGCAGAAGCTTGACGTAACGCTCCGTAGCCTGGAGCGAGCTGTGGCCCATGTACTCCATCAGCTCGCGCAGGGTGTAGCC
>CATPBV010000054.1 GCA_955652345.1 uncultured Solirubrobacteraceae bacterium
CGGGCAGCCGTACCCGATCGAGATCCGCAAGGTCGGAGCCCAGGCAGGACAGGTCATGTTCGACCAGTACAACCAGCCGGTCACGCTGAGCGCGCCGGCGAACGCGATCGACGCGTCCAAGTTCGGCCTCTAGCGGGCCCGAAGTGATGACCCGCCGGATCCTCACCACGGCGGCAACGCTGCTCGCCGCAGGCGCTGTAGGCGCCTGCGGCAGCTCGTCCAGCCACACGACGGTCGCGGCGACCCCTGGCACGGCCACCGCTCCAACCTCCGACAACGGGATCGCCTCCCGGTCCCCAGCCGAGATCCTCAGGGCAGCGTTGCGCGCTGCGACGAGCGCCAAGACAGTTCATGTCGCAGGCCAGGTCGTCAGCCACGGAAGCCCGCTCGTGTTCGACCTTCGTGTTGTCGCAGACCCAGGCTCGATCGGCGAGCTCGCGACGCAGGGACTCCGGGTCAAGTTCGTCGCCCTCGGTCCCGTCATGTACTTGAACGGGGGCGAGCACTTCTGGCGCAAATTCCTTAGTCAGACGCTCGCGCAGAGGCTCAACGGACGGTGGGTCCAGGTTCCATCGACCGCGCACGTGGCGGGGATCGCCAGGCTGGCCAATCTGCGGGCGCTGTTCGGAGAGTTCCTGTTGCGGCGGGCGACGTTCGTGAAGGGCCCGACCGGAACGGTCCACGGCCAGCAGGTGCTCGCGATCCACAGCCTGACGCGGGGAGGAACGCTGTACATCGCTACGACGGGAGAGCCGTATCCGATCGAGGTCCGCGGATCCCCCAAACACCCAGGTCTGGTGGTGTTCGACCAGTACAACCGGCCGATCTCGCTCCAGGCACCGCCGGGCGCGCTCACCGCGTCCTCATCGGGCGGCATCTAGCTATACCAGGCACCGAGCCCGGCGCCCAGTCCCGGGCTCGTCGGCGGCACCAGCACGCCGTCCCGAGGCGGAAGGGGGTTGTCGGCCCCCGCGAACAGACCGAGCGTGGCAAGGCCGCAGAACCGATCCGGACGGATCGCCGCGGCGACGTGCAGCGCGGCGGCGATCCCCACCGGCCCATCGAGGGCCGAGGCGAGATACACCTGATAGCCGGCGTCGCGGGCGCGGCGAGCATCCGCGATCGTCGCGGAGATCCCGCCGGAGCGCCCCACCTTCAGGCAAACCGCCCTGCAGACCCGCTGTTCGAGCGCTCCGTCCAGCTGGCTCGTCTCGTCGATTGCCACAGGGATGCGAGTGAGCGCTGACAGCTCCGCGGCCGCCTCGAGCCCGTGGACCGGTTCCTCGCATAGCTCGATCCCGAGAGGCTCGAAGGCTCGCAGCGCTGCGACGGCCTCGCCCACGGACCAGGCGCCGTTGGCGTCGAGCCTGATCGCCATCGCCGGCCCGGCCGCCGCGCGCACGGCGGCGAGTCGTCCGGCGTCGTCGCCGATGCCCACCTTCACCTTCACGCACCGGTACCCGGCGGAGCGCGCAGACCCGGCCTCCCGCGCCGCTCCCGCTCGGTCGGTCGATGCGATCGTCCAGTTGACGTCGATCGGCTGCGGCTGCGCTGCCCCGAGCATGCGCCATACCGGCTCTCCCGCACGCCGGCCGGCAAGGTCCCACAGCGCCTCATCGATCGCAGCGAGAGCATGCGGAACGACCGTCTGCTCACCACAGCGCGCGAGGAGGTCACCGCGGTCGGCGCCGTCAGAGCGCGCAAACAGCTCCTGGCAGCGCTCGAGCCCGAGCCGGGAGTCGTCGATGCCGACGCCCTCGTACCCCGCGAGCGGTGCCGCCTCGCCGAGCCCGCGGTTCCCGTCGTCGTCCTCGAGCTCTAGCAGCACGAGTTCCCGCTCGGTCACGGATCCCCAGGCAGAATCAAAGGGCGCGCGCAGGCGCGCCCTCATAACCTGAATCCGCACGTTCACCGGCTCAGCAACACGCCCGCCGACAGCAGCATGCAGAACGCCAGCTGTACCGCGCCGGTCTGCGCCAGCGCGGCGTTCAGCGACGGGCCGTCGAGGTGGTTGCGCACCGTCCGCACGACCTGGGCGCCGACCGGTAGCGTCAGCCACGAGAGCAGCAGCCATGGCCGCAGCGGCCCGAACACCCATGTGATCGGGGCGAGCAGGTACGACGCATACACGATCGCGGCGAACAGCGTCCGCGTTCGCTCTCGGCCGAGACGCACGGCGAGGGTCCGCTTTCCGGCTCGGCGGTCGGTCTCGATATCGCGCAGGTTGTTGACCACCAGGATCGCGGCCGCAAGCAGCCCCACCGGCACCGCCAGCGCGAACGCCTCCCAGCTCAGGTGGCGCACCTGCACGAAGTACGAGCCGGCGACGGCCACGATCCCGAAGAACAGGAACACGAACACCTCGCCGAGGCCTTCATACCCGTACGGCCTCGGCCCTCCGGTGTAGAGCACCCCGGCCAGGATCGACGCCGCCCCGACGATCAAGAGCTGCCAGCCTGCGACCGCGATCAGGTACGCACCTGCGAGCACCGCCACACCGAACGAAACGTACGTCGCGACGAGCACCTGCCCGGGCGGCACGAGGCCGCCGGCCGTCACACGGACGGGACCCAATCGGTCCTCCGTGTCCGCGCCCCGCCGCGCGTCGGAGTAGTCGTTGGAGAGGTTGGTGCCGACCTGGATGAACACCGCCCCGATCAGCGCCGCAAGGAAGCGCAGCGGATGGAACACGCCCGCAAACCCCGCCAGCGCGGTGCCGACCAGCACCGGTGCGACCGCCGCCGGAAGGGTGCGCACCCGAGCCGCCACGAGCCAGATCCGCATTCCGCTCGGACGCGGTGGCGCCGACACGGAGCGTTCCCTCGGGCCGCCGGTGCTCACGGCCGGCGAGGGAACTTCGAGAAGTCCGCGCTGCGCTTCTGAAGGTACGCGTCGCGTCCCTCCTGCGCCTCCTCGCTCATGTAGAACAGGAGATTGGCGTCGTGGGCCAGCTGCTGGATGCCGGCGAGGCCGTCCTCATCGGCGTTGAAGCTCGCCTTCAGCAGGCGGAGCGCGAACGGGGACATTGCGAGCATCTCGCGGCACCACGCGAGCGTCTCCTCCTCGAGGCGCTCGAGCGGCACGACCGCGTTGACGAGGCCCATCTCGAGCGCCTGGCGAGCGTCGTACTGGCGGCACAGGAACCAGATCTCCTTGGCCTTCTTGGGCCCGACCAGGCGGGAGAGGACGCTCGCGCCGAAGCCGCCATCGAATGAACCGACCTTTGGTCCCGTCTGTCCGAAGCGTGCGTTGTCGGCGGCGATCGTCAGGTCGCACACGACGTGCAGGACGTGGCCGCCGCCGACCGCGTAGCCGGCGACCATCGCGACCACCGGCTTGGGCATCCGCCGGATCTGGATGTGGAGATCGGTGACATGGAAGCGCCCGACTCCTGCATGCCGGCCGGCCTCGCTGGGATCGGCGCCCGTGATGTAGCCGCCGCGCGCGCCGCGGACCCGCTGATCCCCGCCGGAGCAGAACGCCTCCGGGCCCTCGCCGGTCAGGATCACCACGCCGACCGAGAGGTCTTCGCGCGCCCGCGTGAACGCGTCCGAGAGCTCGATCACCGTCTCGGGGCGGAACGCGTTGCGGACCTCCGGCCGGTTGATCGTGATCTTCGCGACGCCGGCATCGGCGCCGCCCGCGAGCTCGTAGCGGATGTCCTTGTAGTCGCGCGCGGGCTCCCAGGTCACAGCCATGAGGGCGCCGAGACTACCGTTTGGAGGATGGTGCACTGGCTACAGAGCGCTGCCGCCAGGCATCCGGACCGGGTGGCGCTCGTCGACGGCGGGGTCGATGTCACATACGCCGAGCTGAGGAGGCGCGCCCAGTCAGCCATGGACGCGTTGGTCGCTCAAGGGGTCGGCGGGGGCGATCGGGTCGCGCTGGCGCTGCCGGCCGGCGCCGACTTCGTTGCGGCGCTTCACGGATGCTGGTACGCCGGCGCCGTTGTGGTGCCGATCGACCTGCGGCTGAGCGCGGAGGAGCGAGCGATCAGGACCGCGGGGGCAGCCGTGATCGTCGAGCGCCCCCTGTCCGGACAATCACGATGTGCGTCGCACATCGCCTTGGAGCCCGAGTCGGTGGCGACTGTCATCCACACATCGGGGACGATCGCGGCACCGCGCCCGGTCGAGCTCACGTATGGCAACTGGCTGTGGAGCGTGCTGGGGTCGGCGGTCGCGCTGGGACTCGACGAAAACGAGCGGTGGCTGTGTCCGATGCCGCTCGTGCACGTCGCGGGGCTCTCGATCCCGATCCGCAGCGCCATCTACGGGACGACGGCGGTGCTGCTCGAGCGGTTCGAGGTCGATCAGGTGCTCGCGCTGCTGGCCGACCCCGAGCAGCGGATCACGCTCGTGTCGCTCGTGCCGACGATGCTCGCGCGGCTGCTCGACGCCGGTCTGCGCGCCCCGCCAAACCTTCGGTGGGTGCTGATCGGCGGCAGCCCGATCGCACCGCCGCTACTCGAGCGCGCCCGCGCGGCCCGGGTGCCGGTGGCACCCACCTACGGGATGACCGAGGCCTGTTCGCAAATCGCCACGAACGGATGGCCGCTCCCGGGTGTCGACGTCGAGCTGGCGGGCGACGGCGAGATCCTGGTGCGCGGCCCGACTGTGGCCCGAACCGCGCTGGCATCCGACGGGTGGCTCCACACCGGCGACCTTGGAGCGCTTGACGAGCTCGGTCGCCTGACGATCATCGGCCGCAAGGCCGACACGATCATCAGCGGTGGTGAGAACGTCGCGCCCGCGGAGGTTGAAGCAGCGCTGCTGGGGCATCCGGCCGTCGCCGACGCCGCGGTCCATGCGCGCCCCGACCCCGAGTGGGGCGAGGCCGTGATCGCGACGGTCGTCGTGCGGGGCGGCCTCGCGGTCGATCCCGAAGCGCTGCGGGGTCACTGCGCTGCGCGCCTTGCACCCTTCAAGGTGCCGAAGGAGATCGAGTTCGCCGACCGGCTGCCCCGGACTGCATCGGGGAAGCTGATTCGCAGCCGCCTATGATCCCCGGAATGCCCGAAGCGGAGACTGTCCGAGCCGAGATGCTCGAGCGCTGGGAGCGGGCCGCCGGAGGCTGGGGCAGGCGCGCCGAGGACGTCCGCGAGATGGGGATGCCCGTGTCGGTGTGGATGATCGAGCACATAGCGCCGCAGCCCGGACAGGTGCTGCTCGAGCTGGCGGCCGGCCCGGGAGACACGGGCTTCATGGCAGCCGAGCTGATCGCCCCGGGAGGTGAGCTGATCTCGAGCGACGCCGCCGACGAGATGCTGTCCGTTGCGCGGCGGCGGGCCGCCGAGCTCGGCATCGCAAACGTCGAGTTCAAGCGGCTCGAGCTCGAGTGGATCGACCTGGAGGCCGCGAGCGTCGACAGCGTGCTGTGCCGGTGGGGGGTGATGCTCACCCTCGACCCAGCGGCGGCACTGCGGGAGATGCGACGGGTGTTGCGGCCGGGCGGCCGGGCGGCGCTGGCCGTCTGGGACTCTTCGGAGCACAATCCCTGGGCGACTATCCCGACGCGCGCGCTCGTCGAGCTCGGCCACGCGGAGCCCCCCGACCCCAGCGCGCCCGGGATGTTTGCGCTCTCAGACGCGGACAGGCTGCGAGAGCTGCTCGGCGATGCGGGCTTCTCGGACGTGCTCGTCGACGCAGTCGACGTGGCCCGCAACTACGAGAGCATCGAGGGATTCCTGGCCGAGATACTCGACCTCTCGCAGGCGTTCGGCGAGGTTCACCGCGGGCTCTCGGACATGGCGCGGCAAGAGGTCGCGAGCCGGGTCGCGGCGCTGGCCGAGCCGTGGACCGTGGACGGTGGTCGCGTGCGGCTCCCGGGCCGGTCGCTCGTCGCGGCCGCGCAGGCTTGACGTCGCCGGCCGTCCTCGCCAGATACGCTGCCAGCGCATGTTCTACGACGACGACGCAGACCTCGGACTCCTTCGCGACAAGACCGTCGCGATCATCGGCTACGGCTCACAAGGGCACGCACACGCCTTGAACCTCAAGGATTCGGGGGTCGAGGTGGTGGTCGGGCTGCGCCCGGACTCCACCAGCGTTGGCAAGGCGCGAGACCACGGCCTCCGAGTCGCCGATCCTGCGGACGCCGCCAGCGAGGGGGAGATCGTGATGATGCTCGTCCCCGACGAGCTCCACCGCCAAGTGTGGGAGTCGAGCGTCCGCGACGGGATCGCGGCGGGGAACCTGCTGATGTTCTCTCACGGCTTCTCGATCCACTACGGGGAGGTCGAGCCTCCGCCCGACGTCGACGTCGCGCTGGTCGCGCCGAAGGGGCCCGGCCATCTCGTGCGCAGGCAGTTCGTCGAAGGCTCCGGGGTGCCCGGACTGGTCGCCGTCCATCAGGACGCCACCGGCAACGCATTGGCGCTGGCGCTTGCATACGCGAAGGGGATCGGCTGCACCCGCGCCGGCGTGATCGAGACGAGCTTCAAGGACGAGACCGAAACCGACCTGTTCGGCGAGCAGGCGGTGCTCTGCGGCGGCGTCACAGAGCTGGTGCGAGCCGGCTACGAGACGCTTGTGGGCGCTGGATACGACCCGCGTCTGGCGTATTTCGAATGCCTGCACGAGCTGAAGCTGATCGTCGATCTGATGTACGAGAAGGGGATCGCCGGGATGCGTTACTCGATCTCGAACACCGCCGAGTACGGCGACTTGACCCGCGGCAAGCGCGTGATCGGCGCCGAGTCGCGCGAGGCGATGCAGAAGCTGCTCGCCGAGATCCAGTCGGGCGACTTCGCGCGCGAGTGGATCGCCGAGAACCGGGCCGGCCAGGAGAGCTTCAAACGCATGCGTGACGAGCAGGCCGGTCACCAGGTCGAGGTAGTGGGGCGCGAGCTCCGCTCACAGATGGCC
>CATPBV010000055.1 GCA_955652345.1 uncultured Solirubrobacteraceae bacterium
CCATTTGACGACCGCGTCCGGCCCGACGATCACGAGCGCGCGCTGCGGGAACCCGCCCTCGTGATACACGCCGAAGGCCCGCGATGTGGCGCCCTTGGGCTCGAAGTCCGAGAGCTGCTCGATCGAGACCCCAAGCTTCTGCCGGAATGCGGTCTGCGTGTACGTCGTGTCGCAGGAGACGCCGTACAGCTTGGCGCCGAGAGCCTCGAACTCGTCGAGCACGTCGTCGTAGAGGTTCAGCTGGTCGGCGCAGACCGGGGTGAACGCGAACGGATAGAACACGAGGACCGTGGTGTGGCCGATCAGGTCGGCCCGCGTGAACTCGGTCTCGTCCTCGCGCAGGAGGTGAAAGTCCGGAGCTGGTTGCCCCGGCTCGATCACCGTCTCCCCCCTCACTTGCGCAGGCCGAGCTCGCGCACGAGCACGCGATAGCGCTCGAGATCGCTGCGCTGGAGGTAATTGAGCAGCCGGCGGCGACGGCCGACGAGCATCAGCAGCCCGCGCCGGGAATGGTGGTCCTTGGTGTGGGTCCGCAGATGGTTGGTCAGGTCGTTGATCCGCTCGGTCATCAGCGCGATCTGGACCTCGGTGCGCCCGGTGTCGGTAGCGCCGTCTCCGAACTTCGAGACGAGCTCCTGCTTACGTTCGGTTGTGACGGCCATCGGCCCGGTGAGGCTAGCAGGCGTCGATCGATTCTTAGCTCGCTCCGACGTGCTCCCGACGTTCGTCTTGCGGCTGCCGGAGAGCATTGTTCACGCAACTCCGCGAACCAACGAAAGGGAAATCAACCATGAGCACCGCCATCGCCATCAACCTCGCACTCGGCGCCACAATCCTGGTCACGATCGTCGGGCTGATCGCCGCCAGCATCGCCACCGCGTCGGCCGACCGCGGCGTCACGCTGGTCAGGCCCGCCCATAGCCCCCGGTTCCAATGGACCAGGTCGCTTCCGACGCCGAGCTGGGTGGCGAGAGCTTAGGTCCGGGCTTTGCAGTGGGGCCTGGGTGCCGCCCCGAACGTACTTGCGGGAAGCGCCAGGACGTTCGGAGCGGCATCAGGCCCCGCCACATATTGCGCGAGTGTGTCTCACGTCCTCCCGCATCTGCTCGACCAGCGCTGACACCGTGTCGAACCGGCGCTCCCCACGCAGGCGCTCGATGAAGTCGAGGCGCAGCGTCTTCCCGTAGAGATCGACATCCCGGTCCAGCACGTAGGCCTCCACGAGGACGCCGCGGCCGCTGCCGAACTGCGGCCGCACGCCCACATTGACAGCGGCGCAGTCGCCGTCGGCCCGAGCGGCATACACCCCGTGGCCCGGGCACACGAGCGACTCATCGGGGACGATGTTGGCCGTAGGAAACCCGAGCTCGCGCCCTCTGCGATCGCCCGGCACGACCTCTCCGCGCATCTGAAACGGCGATCCGAGCAGGCGAGCCGCGCGTTCCACCTCGCCCGCCGAAACCAGCGCCCGGATGTGACTCGACGAGACGATCTCCCCCTCCACCTCCACAAGCGCGACCACGCGCGTCTCGAACCGCGAGTCGGCCCGTAGCAGCTCGACATCGCCGGCTGCACGATGTCCGAACCGGAAGTTGTCGCCCACCGACACTCGCACGGCCTGCAACCGTTCGACGAGGACGTGGTCGATGAACTCCTGCGGGCTCTGATGCGCGAATCCCTCGTCGAACGGGATCACAACCAGCTCGTCCACCCCGAGGGAGGCGATTAGCTCCGTCTTCGCCTCGAGGCTCGTCAGCAGCCGGGGTGCCGCCTCGGGACGGACCACGCGCAGCGGGTGAGGCTCGAACGTGAGCACCGTGTCGCTGCCTCGAATCACCTCCCGATGGCCGATGTGGACGCCGTCGAACTCGCCGACGGCGATCCTCCGTGGGCGTGACTCGACGTCCTCGAGCTTCGTGACTCGCATGGCCGGGGAAGGCTATTAGGGCTCGTGGGTCCGCGCGAATCGGCCGTCCCCACGGTGATAGTGCCTCAGCCCGCACCCGCGGCCGCGAGCGCCTGCTTCCACGGCTTGCTGGTCCCGCGAGCCTTGATGATGCTGATCGTCTGCCAGACCGCCCCGCTCGAGGGATAGTCGAGGCTGACGATCCACTGCCGGTCCTCTCCCTCGATCTTCATTCCGTATCCGCCGAGGCTGACCGGCCAGCTGACCTTGTGACCGGCGAGCGGGAAGTCGAACACGACCGGGCGCTCCCCGGGGGTGATCCGCTCCTTCAGCCCGTCCGTTCCGAGCGCCTTCTCCAGCCACCCCATCGAGGCGTCCTTGGCGAGGGCGCCGAGCGTAAAGCTCAGGCGACCATCATCGCTCAGCACGAGCTTGCCGCCGATCGGGAACGGGTTCAGCTGGTTCTGGAGTAGGTATGCCTCTCGTTCGAGCATCTGCACCTCCTGTGATCGCGGGTTCCTTGTGAGCGGTCCCGAGCGAGATACTCGGCAGGCCGGGTGGATTCCCTGAGTCGCGCGCTCTCAGCGGAAGCCGACGACGGGCCTCAAGTGCTCGCCCATCGGCTCGCCAATGGCCACGAGCCCGCGATCGTCGGTCAGCCTCACCGCGCCGGCGGCGGGCCGCGGAATCGCCTGGCCGTGGCTCGCGCGCCGGGACTGATCGGCGTCGAGGCGCACCTCGGGCATGAACGCAAGCGCATCGTTGGGTGGCACGATCCGCTCGGCGTCCGCGTCGGCTACATCGAACGGCCCGATTCTGGTGCGCCTGAGCTCCTCGCAATAGGCATCGCCGAGATCGGCGATCAGGCTGCGCACATACGTCCCCGACGAGCACTCGATCGCAAACCCGCGCCGATCGCCCCGGCGCCAGCGCTCCTCGAAGCGGTGGAGGAACACCTCGCGCTCGGGCAGCTCGACGGGCGTGCCCGCACGCGCGAGCGCGTATGCCCTGCGGCCGCCGATCTTGATCGCCGAATACGCGGGCGGGCGCTGCATCACGCGTCCCGTGGGCAGGGCCAGGTCGCCGTCGGGAACGTTCCCGGTCGCGATGATCTCGCCCTCAGGGTCGCCCGTGCTCGACACGGACCCGAACACCGCTACCGCCTCGTAGCACTTCGACAGCGCCATCAGGAACCGCTGGACGCGGGTCGCTCGTCCCACGAGCACCAGGAGCAAGCCGGTCGCGAACGGGTCGAGCGTCCCGGCGTGGCCGACCTTGACGCCCTTATCCAGCCGGCGGCGCACCGAGACGACAACATCGTGCGAGCTCACCGCGGCGGGCTTGTCGCACAGGACCACACCCGAAGGCCCCTCTTCAGTCACGACAGCTGCTCGGCGACCTCTTCCCGCAGGAACGCCACAATCTCCTCCCAGTCCATCGCGGTCGTGAACCCAGCTGCCTGGCGATGCCCGCCTCCCCCCTGCACGCGGGCGATCCGAGAGACGTCGACGCGCTCGTCGCTCGAGCGCAGCGAAACCTTGCGTAGTTGCTCCCCATCGCCGTCTCCGATGCGATCGCGGACGAGCGCGGCGACAGCCGTGCCCTTGACCGAGCGCAGGTGGTCGATGACGCCCTCGGAGTAGCTCTCCTCGGCGTCCGAATCGGCGAAGTCGCCTGCGCTCAGGCCGGTCATCGTCAGCCGCCCGTCGTCGTAGCGCCGAACGTTGGCAAGCCCCCGGGCCAGCAGCGCGAGCTTGCCATAAGGCACTCCCTCATACACCCGCCGGTACATCTGGTGAACATCGACGCCGGCGTCGATCAGCGCCGCGGCCATCAAGTGCGAGCGAGCCGTCGTGTTCTGGTACATGAACCTGCCGGTGTCGGTGATCAGGCCCACGTACAGAGCCTCGGCGATCGTGACCGTGGGCCGCACCCCAAGATCGTCGATCAGGT
This sequence comes from uncultured Solirubrobacteraceae bacterium, assembly GCA_955652345.1. GTDB lineage: Bacteria > Actinomycetota > Thermoleophilia > Solirubrobacterales > Solirubrobacteraceae > Palsa-465. The sequence continues at coordinate 3,860 of CATPBV010000055.1, forward strand.
CCCAGACGATCTCGGCAGTACAAGACGCCTCGGGCACCACCAGATTCGCGGTCCCGAAGCGGGTGTTGTCGTGGTGGTGGTCGAGGTTGAGGATATGCGCCCCGGGGCGACGGAACGCCTCAGCGGCGTTGCGCTCGACGTTGCCGCAGTCGAGGAACACGATCGTGCGGCGATCGATATCGGCCGGCATGGTCTCGACGAGCCCCGAGAGCGAGAGGAAGCTGTACTCGCGTGGTAGCGGAAACTCATCTCCGTCGATGAACATCACGCTGTCCTTGCCGAGCGAAGTGAGGATCTCCTGCATCGCGATCAGCGACCCGAGCGCGTCGCCGTCGGGGCGCTCGTGGGTGACCAGGATGAACTTCTCAGCCGCGCGGATCTCCTCGAGGACCGACTCGCGCGCCGAGCAGGCGCCGTTGTCACCCACCGCCTTCCCTCACCTCGTCGATCAGCTCGGTGATCCGCATGCCGCGGTCGACGGAGTCGTCGTACTGAAACGTCAGCGCCGGCGTGTGCTTGAGCGCCAGCTCGCTCGCGAGCCGCCCCTGGAGCAGGCCGTGCGCCGAGCGGAGCCCCGCGAGCGTCTCGGTCCGAGCCAGCTCGTCGCCGAGAACGCTGACGTACACGCGGGCATGGCGCAGATCGGGGCTGGTCTTGACTCCGGTCACCGTAACGAATCCCACGCGCGGATCCTGAAGATCCCGTCCGATCGCGTCACTGAGGACAGCCCGAACCGCCTCGTCGACACGCCGCATGCGCTCATCGCTCATCCTATCTTCTCGTCCGCGGAACAATCGCCTGCACCGCGGCTCGCTTGTCGCGATTCATCCCGGGATGAGTCGCCTGGAGGGCCGGGCTTCTCACGGCTGGAGGTCCTCGACGGACGCAACGATCCGCTGCACGTGCACCCCATCGGGGCACCGGTGCTGTAGCCACCGCTCGACGTTGTCCGCCGCGCTGGAGAGCGTAGAGAGCGAGCCACCGGTCAAGGCCGCGGTCAGCGTCGCGCGCTGCCACAGGTCCTGGTGGGCGACCTCGGCGACCGCCGCACCCAGGCGCCCGTGCAGCTGGGCCTTGATCGAGGAGAGGTCCTTGCGCTTGCTCTTGAGGCTTCCCGCCTCAGGGAAGTGAAGATCGATCACGAGCACCGCGACGAAGCCGCTTGCCGCCATCGTCCCGCACCTACACCAGCTCGCGCTCGACCTGCCTTGTTGCGTACGTCTCGAGCACGTCCCCCTCCTTGACGTCCGCGAAGTCCCGGAGGACGATCCCGCAGTCGTAGCCAGCCGCAACCTCACGCACATCCTCGTTGAAGCGCCGGAGGCTCGCGATCTCGCCGGTGTAGATAACGGTGCCGTCGCGGATCAGACGCACCTTCGCGCCGCGCGTCACCTTCCCCTCCGTCACGTGCGAGCCGGCGATCGTCCCAACGCGCGAGGCCCGGAACAGCTGGCGCACCTCGACCGTGCCAAGGATGTCCTCGACCTCTTCCGGTGCGAGCATTCCCTGCATTGCGTCGCGCAGCTCCTCGATCGCACGGTAGATGACCGAGTAGTGGCGGATCTCCACGCCCTCACGGTCGGCGACCGAGCGGGCGTCGCCCACCTCACGCACCCCGAATGCAAGGATCACCGCGTCGGAAGCCGCGGCGAGCATCACGTCGGACTCGGTCACGGCCCCGACGGCGCGCCGGATCACGTTGACCGAGACCTCGTCCTGCGGGAGCTTGGCGATCTCGTCCTCGATCGCCTCGAGCGACCCGGCGACGTCGGCCTTGAGCACCAGGTTCAGCTCGTTCGTGCCGCTCTTGAAGATGTCCTCGAGTGAGACCCGCTTGGCGGGGCGACGCGCCAGCGACTCGGCCTTCAGCCGCGCCGCGCGCTCGCCGGCCAGCTGCCTGGCCCGGCGGTCGTGCTCGACCACGTGGACGTACTCGCCGGCTTCGGGAACGCCGGCGAAGCCGAGCAGCTCGACGGGCTCACCTGGGAACGCCTGGGTTACGCGGTTGCCGTGGAAGTCGTGCATCGCTCGGACACGCCCCCAGTGCGCGCCGGCGACCAGCGCATCCCCGACCTCGAGGGTGCCGCGGTCGATCAGGACCGTCACCACCGGTCCTCGCCCGGGATCGAGCTTGGACTCGATCACCGTCCCGGACGCGGGAGCGTCCGGATTGGCGCGAAGCTCCTCTACCTCGGCCATGACCAGGATCGTCTCGAGCAGGTTGTCGAGCCCTTCCCTGGTCTTCGCGGAGACCTCGACGAACTCCGTGTCCCCGCCCCACTCGACGGGCTGTAGCCCCAGCTGCGCCATCTCCGCGCGCACCCGGTCGGGCTGCGCGCCCTCCTTGTCGATCTTGTTGATCGCGACGAGCATCGGCACGCCCGCATCCTTGGCGTGATCGACAGCCTCGTTGGTCTGCGGCTTGACCCCGTCGTCGGCGGCAACCACGATCACCGCAATGTCGGTCACCTTGGCCCCGCGGGCGCGCATCGCAGTGAACGCCTCATGGCCGGGCGTGTCGAGGAACGTCACGCTCCTGCCGTCGTGATGCACCTGGTAGGCGCCGATGTGCTGGGTAATGCCACCGGCTTCCCCAGCGGCCACCTCGGTCTCGCGGATCGCGTCCAGGAGCGACGTCTTGCCGTGGTCGACGTGGCCCATGATCGTGACGACCGGCGGGCGCTCGACCAGATCCTCCGCGGCGTCATCAAACTCGGGCGCTTCGCTTGTCTCCTCATCCGAATGGACCACCTCGACCTTCCTGCCGAGCTCTTCGGCGAGCACCATGATCGAGTCGTCCGACAGCGTCTGAGTCAGCGTCTTCATCTCACCGAGCGCCATCAGCTTCTTCATCACCTCGGGCACGGGAACGTCCAGGTACTCCGCGACGTCCTTGACGGTCGAGCCCGAGTTGACCCGGATCGAGTCGGGCTCCACGACGGCGGTGCGCGAGGGCCGGGACTCGGCTTCCTCGTCGTACACGCCACGGCGACTCCGGCCGCGGCGCTGGCGCCGGGGCGGCTGGTTTGACTGGCCGGGCCCTCCGGTCGGGGAGCGGCG
>CATPBV010000056.1 GCA_955652345.1 uncultured Solirubrobacteraceae bacterium
GCCTTCTGTACCGTCGCGCGCTATGGCATCGCTCGCGCGTGCGCGGACTCCGGCGGTGGCGCTCGCGGTGCTGTCGCTTGCCTCGCTCGGTGCGAGGGCCGCATTCCTCGGTGCCCCCTGCCGAGCGCCATGCAACTCGGCTAACGCCCATCTCCTGATCTTCGACGAGGACTACTACGTCAACGCCGCGCGGGTGATCGCGGGAATCAGGCCGCCGTCGGGAGTACCGTACGGCCAGGCTCCTCTCGGCGATGACGGGAACGCCGAGCATCCCCAGCTGGCCAAGCTGGTGATGGCCGGCTCGATTGAGCTGTTCGGGGACGGGCCGTTCGCGTGGCGGCTCGGCAGCCTGGTGATGGGGTCCGTGGCGATCCTGGGGATGTTCGCGCTGGTGCTTGCGGCGGGCGGCGGCGCCTGGGCTGCCGTCGGCGCTGCGGCTCTGATGGCGGCGGACAACCTGCTGCTCGTCCACGGCCGGATCGCGACGCTCGATATCTACGCCGTGGCGGCGATGATCTGGGGAGCTGCCCTGTACCTGCGGGGCAGGCCGCTGCTCGCAGGGGCGGCGATCGGCGTCGGTGCGTGCTGCAAGCTCGTCGCGCCCTATGTGGTGCTCGTCCTCGTCCTTCTCGAGGCGCTTGGCTGGGCCATCTACCGCGACAGCTTCAGAGCCCGGCTGCTGTCTCTGGTGGAGTGCATCGGGGTCGCAGCGGGCGTGTTCATCGGGCTGCTCGCGGTCCTCGACGCGGTCGCGCCCCCGTACAACGACGCCGCCCATCAGCTCGTGACCGGTGGCGCACTGCAGCACCTCGCGCATATGGTCAGCTATGCAGCGCAGCAGACGAGCCCGCATGGCCCGCAGGGCATCGCCTCCTACCCGTGGCAGTGGCTGGTCGACTCGGGATGGATCACCTACCTGAGCGTCGCTCCAACGCATGGCGCGGCCGCTGCCGGCGCTGCCCACCCGCCCGTGCACTTCCTCGGTTTGATCAGTCCTCCCATCTTGCTGGCTGGGCTCCTCGGGCTGCTCGTCGCGGCATTCGGGCTGTCGAGGCCGATCCTGCGGTCGCCGCGTCGACCGACCGGATCGATGGGCGTCCCGCTACTGGCGCTGTCGTGGTTCCTCGGGAGCTACGTGCCGTTTCTCGCGCTCAGCCTCATCTGGCAGCGCACCAGTTACCTGTACTACATGGTGATCGTGATGCCCGGGATGTACGTCGCGGCCGTCTACCTGATGGGGCGACTGCACCGTCGGTGGTTGACCTCCCTGTTGCTCGTCGCGGTGCTCGTCGCCGCGGCACTTCCGTACCCGCTCAACCCGCTCCTGTGATCCAGAGGTCGCGAACCTCTGCCGCGACATCGCGCGAGGACCGTCCCGTCGTGTCGAGCGTCCGCACCCCTGCGAGCTTGCGCATCCAGGTGAGCTGGCGACGGGCGTAGTTGCGAGTTCGGCGCTTCATCGCCTCGACGTCGCCGGCGAGGAGCTCCTCGAAGCCAAGGGCCTTGCGTGCCGTGACCGACGCGCCCGCGGCGTTTGCCCTGATGACCTCGCGGCGGGCGCCATCGGCGAGCATCCGGTCGACCCGCGCGTCGATCCGGGCATACAGCTCGGCGCGCTCCATCGTCAGGCCGACCAGCAGGGTCGGGTGCCGGACGACGTCCGTCCACAGCTCGGACTCACCGGGAGGCGGCTCGAGCTCGCCGGCGTCGAGCAGCTCCAGCGCGCGGACGATCCGTTGCCGGTCGCTGGGCGGCACCTCCGCTGCCGCCCAGGGTGCTCTGGTAGCGAGCACCGCGTGAAGGCCTCCAGCCCCTACCCGCTCGAGCTCGGTAGTCCAGCGCTCGCGAGCTCCTTCGATCGGCGGTGGGCGCAGGCTCAGCTCGGTGAGCGCCGCGCGTAGGTAAAGCCCCGTTCCCCCGACGACGACGGGGCGCTGGCCAGCTTGCAGCACGGCGTCGATCTCGGCGTGGGCGAGCTCGGCGTACTGCCCGGCGCTGAAAGAGGCGTCGACCGGCAGGAACGAGATCAGGCGGTGCTCGAGCTGCGCCCGGTGCGCTGGACTCGCGACCCCCGTGAGCGTCTCGAGGTCTTCATAGACCTGGAGGGCGTCGGCGGAGATGGCCACGGGGCGCTCACCGAGGTCGCGGAGGAGCGTCGCGAGCTCGACCGCGACGTCGGTCTTCCCCACTCCGGTCGGTCCGAACAGGGCGAGCACATCCGCCGCCGGCATGGGAGGAGTATGGCGGGGCGCCGATACACTGCCGCGCCGTGGGTCTCCTCGACGGCAGAGTCCTGGTCACCGGCGCTACGGGCGGAATCGGCCAGGCGATCGCCAGGGCGTTCGCCGGGCGGGGCGCCAGCTTGATCCTGACGGGCCGCCGCGCTGAGGTCCTCGAACCGCTCGCGAGCGAGGTTGGTGGGCGCGCGATCGCATGCGATCTCTCCCAGCGGGAGGAGGTCGACCGGCTCCTTGGCGAAGTAGGCGAGGTCGACGTCCTGGTCGCGAACGCGGCGCTGCCGGCGACCGGTGCGTTGACCGATCTCGCGCAGCAGGAGATCGATCGGATGCTCGAGGTGAACCTGCGCGCGCCGATCGCCCTCGCACGCGGTCTGGCGCCGGCCATGGTCTCGCGCCGCGCCGGGCACCTGGTGTTCATCTCCTCGCTTTCTGGTAAGGCCGCCTCTCCCGCAGGCGCGATCTATTCGGCGACCAAGTTCGGCCTCCGCGGCTTCGCTCTCGGCATCCGGGAGGACCTGCGTGCCTATGGAGTTGGCGTCTCGGTCGTGCTGCCCGGGTTCATCCGCGACGCGGGAATGTTCGCCGACGCCGGTGTCCAGCTTCCACGGGGTGTCGGTACCAGGACGCCCGAGGACGTGGCGAAGGCGGTCGTGCAGGCCGTTGAGCGAAACCGGGGAGAGGTGGAGGTGGCACCGCTTGGGCTTCGCCTGGGCGCTGGATTCGCCAGTCTGGCGCCTGGACTCGCCGCCACCGTCAGCCGGCGGGTCGGCGGCGGGAAGATCGCGTCGGGTCTCGCCGAAGGGCAGCGAGCCAAACGCTCTTAGCTACTCCCGGTTGACGCCTCGATCGGCGACCGGCGCGGAGCCAGAGCCGCCCTGATCGCTCGCGCCGACGATCTCATGCTCGCTCGTGAAGGTCGCCAGCGCTGCGATTACCTCGTCAGCGAGGCGCCCCCCGTCGCTGGCGTGCTCGGGCGTGGCCTGCACCCTGACAACGACCTCGTCGCCATCGATCTCCTCGACCCCGATCCTCGTCGAGCGCGTGGGCGTTGTGATCTGATCGTCGAGGATCGCCTGTATCTGGGTCGGGAGGATCCCTGCGTTCAGCCGCACCCTGACGTCGACCGGCTCGGGCTCCTTCAAAGGAATCACGACCGCGGCAAGCACGACGCTGTTGGGGATCATGATCCGGTCATCACCGTCGACTAGCGTGGTATAGAGCAGTCCCAGCGAGCTCACGACCCCTTCGGTCGTACCGCCGACGGCTCCGGCCTGGAAGCGAACCTTCTCGCCGACACGGAAGGGACGGGCGCTCAGTAACACGGTGCCTGCGATCACATTTCCGAGCGTCTGCTGGGCCGCAAGACCAAAGACCACGGCGGTGAATGCACTCCCGGCGAGGAGCGCCGAGGCGTGGACCCCGGCGACGTAAAGCGCAACGAGGACCATGATCGCCATCGTCGTGAGGCGAATCAAGAAGCCCACCGTCCCTGCGGTGGCGGGGTCCATCCGTCTGAAGAACGTGGGCGCCGCCGCCTTGCCGAAGTCGCGGGCAGCGGCCCATCCGATTGCCAGCAAGGCGGCTACGGTGGCCCACCGCCAAAGCTCGCGCGGGAACTGGTTGGCTCTGGTTGGGTCCAGGATCTGGTCGCGGTAATGCCAGGCAACCAGGACTCCGATCAGCAGGGACAGCAACACGACCGCCTGCTTCTGCGCCCGACGGATCGCGCGCTGGCTCACGGCCACAGCGAGTCCGACCTGCTCCCAGGCCTCGCTGCGCGTCTCGAACATCCGCTCAAGATGCAGACCCGCTTGTGATTTCAGTCGGTTTCGCAGCATGCCCTGGGCCTTAATCATGGCCGACCCTCGTGGCCGGCTCTCCTTAGGTACCACCACCTCGCGAAGAGGGTTTCACCCATTGTGCTAGGGCGTTGCGTTCGGGGGCAACCCGCATTGAGTTCGGGGGCAACCCGCGTTGCCATCAGAACAGCTGCGCCTGCACCGGCTCCCTCCTTTCGGGAGGCGGCCGCTCCGGCGGCGCGCTCCGTCCTCGCAGCCGTAGGCGTGGCTCGACGTCTGGTCCCTTGACCAGGCGTCCGAGCCTCTCGCGCTCCTGCACCGGCATGTACGCGCCGCGGCGGTACAACTGCTCGTAGCGGGGAATCAGATCGGGGCGGTGCTCGCGCAGCCACTCGAAGAACAGGCCGCGGACCTCTCCACGCAGGTGCAGCGCAATCCCGGCGATGTACGCAGCGCCCGCCTCCGCGGCCAGCTCGAGGATCGGCGCGACCTGCTCCGGCGCGTCGTTGATCCCCGGCATCAGCGGCGCGACGAGCACGCCCGTTCTGATCCCCGCCCGGGTCAGCTCGGCGACAGCCTCGAGACGTGCGCGCGGGTTAGGTGTGTGTGGCTCAGTCGCCCGCCATGCGCGCTCGTCAAGCGTTGGCACCGACAGCGCCGCCCCGAACTCGGTTCGCGCCGCGATCTCCTTCATGAGGTCGAGGTCCCGAAGCAGTAGCGGCGATTTGGTCAGAACCGAGCACGGATTGGCGGCGTCGCGCATCGCCTCCCAGATGCCCGGCATCAGTTTGTAGCGGCCCTCCACCCACTGATACGGGTCGGTGTTCGTCCCGAGCGCGACGTGCTCGCCCTTCCACGATGGCCGCGCGAGCTCGGCTCGCAGCAGCTCGGGGGCGTTGACCTTGACCACGATCTCCCGCTCGAAGTCGCGGCCGGCGTCGAAGTCCAGATACATGTGGGTCGGGCGGGCGAAACAGTTGTGGCTGACGACACCGTTCGCGATGAAGTCGCCCGTGCCGGTGGTGATGTCGTAGAGCGGCAGCGCTCGACCGAGCGGCTCGATCGCCGCCACTTTCAGGTTCGCGAACGTCTTGACCATCTGACCCTCGATCGAGCGTTTGCGCGTTATGGCGGGATCGGTCAGATGGAAGAAACGCAGGTGCTCCGAGAGGCCGCCGCGGATACGGAAGTATTCGAGTCCATTCTCATTGCGTGTCCTGTCGCGCACCACTTCGAACCCAAGGCGCCGCGCGCAAGCCTCTATCCAAGCAAGGATGGTGGGATCGGTGTTCGCGATTCGCAGCGCGAACGCGGACCGGCTGCCCTCCGCGTCGAAGATCCCCGCCAGGAAACCGCAGCACCAGTCGAGGCTGGGAAGCGCCGGCCACTCGACGAGATCAGCCACGCGCTCAACAAGCGCCCTGGCGCTCGTATAGATCGAGACCACTTCACGATGTGCGCCAGCAGCGACCTGGAACACCCGCTCGCGCGTGGCAACGTCCTCGGCTTTCAGGTACTCCCGAGCGCGCCTCAGCGCCTCGAGGTCAGTCAGCGCCAGTCGAAAGCTATGAACCTGACTGTTCGTGCGACCCGGACGGTCATAGGAATAAGAGCCAAGGTGTCCGTCGCCCCGCACCATGCCGCACAGATAACCGCGCCGGTAGTCGGACGTTTCGGCTGGCTGCGCGGCGAACTGCCCGGTTCCGACCAGGTGATTGTTGTACGTCAGATGCGGCCGATCGGGCTGGGATCGCGCGGTGTTGAGCACCTGCTTCCAACCCCGATTACTGAGAAAGCGATGGTCCGCGCTCGTAATCAGCTCCGTACCATCCTCGAGCACAACGCGATAGGCCGGCTTGATCGTGATCCACTTGTCGAGGACAGTCGTCAACCTGTACCGGCGGTAGCGGCCGTCTCGAACGGTCCCATAGATGACGTCACCGATCTCGAGCGTTTCGATCGGCCGATGGCGTCCGTCCCCCATGAGAATCGGCGTACCGCCCCAGGCACAGTACGAGCAGGCGTGCGTGCAGCCTCTATACGGATTTATGGTAAATCGAAACGGCATCCGCGACGCCTCCGGCACCCGGTTGAGAATCGACTTGGCTCGAACTTCGTAGAAACGGGTCTGGACCCCGCCCGGCGCCTCGAAATGCCGAACCAGCGCGTCGTCTCGGTACCCAGGCAGGCGCGCCCTCTCCTCTGCCTCGGTGCTCAGATTGTCCCACCGCACGAACATATGTTCGCAAATGGGCCGGACGGACAGCACTACCGGGGAATAGGCGGGTGACCACACAGCGAGCGAGGGAGGCCTGAGCGCGCCGGCGGCGGCTACGAATCCGCCGCAAGGATGAGCCTTTGATCCATGCTCAGACGGAGGTATAGGAGCTCGCCCGGGTCTACTCTGAAGTCGTGAAACGTCCGGTGAACGTCGCCCTCGGCTGGAGCCTCCCCGGCTGGCTGCTCGACTTCGGCCCGGTCGCGTTCATCGTGTTCACGGGCCTGGCGGCGGTCGCGGTGAGGCCGCACGGCCACGTCGCGGCCGCCGGACTCGTGCTCGGGCTGGCAGTAACCGCGGCGGCGCTGACAATGCGCCACCGGGCGCCGCTCGTGGTCCTCGCGATCGTCCTCGGTGTCTCGCTCGCGATTGACTTTCCCCCGATCGCGACCCTGCCGGTTCTGCTGGCGGTGTTCACGGTGGCGGAGTACGAAGATCGCTGGAAGGTGATCGCCGCCGCTTTCGGCGCCGCGCTCGTGCTCACATTGACTCCCGTGGTGCACGGAGCCGGAACCGGGCTCTTCCCCGAGGTGCTGTCGCATTTCGTCCCTGTGGGATTGGCGGTGGCAGTAGGCCTGTACCTGCGGGCTCGCGCCGACTACATCACCGGCCTGCAAGATCGCGCCGAGCGGCTCGAGCGAGAGCGCGAGCTACTGGCGCGCCAGGCCGTCGCCGACGAGCGCGTGCGGATCGCGCGCGAGCTCCACGATGTGGTCGCCCACAACGTCTCGCTGATGGTTGTGCAGGCCCAGGCCATGGCCGCGACCGGCGGCGACGCAGACGGGCTTCAGCGTCTTGCCACCGTCGGACGGGAGGCGCTGGCGGAGATGCACCGCATGCTCGGACTCCTACGGGTTCACGACGACGGTTCCTCCGAGCGCGAGCCGCAGCCGGGCGTGCGCGACATCGGATCGCTCCTCGCGCGAGCGAAGGAAGCCGGCCTGCACGCCAGCTTGACGGTCGACGGCGAGCCACAAGAGCTCTCGCCGGGCGTGGACCTGTCCGCCTTCCGGATCGTTCAAGAGGCGTTGACGAACGTGATCAGACACGCCTCCACCGACCACGCCGAGATCACCTTGACCTACTCGGCGGACGTGCTCCAACTGACCGTCATCGACGACGGGATCGGCTATGCGGCCGTGACCAACGGCGACAAGGACGGTCACGGGCTAGTCGGAATGAGGGAGAGGGTGGCGCTGTTCGGAGGCCGGCTCGAAGCCGGGCCACGCCCCGACCGTCGCGGCTACCAGGTCCGCGCGTCCCTACCACTCAGCTGATGTAGTGCCGAAGCTCCGCCTGCTGATAGCCGACGACCAGCCTCTGATGCGGGCGGGGTTCCGGGCCGTGCTCGAGGCGACCGGGGAGATGGAGGTCGTTGGCGAGGCCGGCGACGGGCTCGAGGCGGTGAGCGCTGCTCGGGCCCTCAAGCCAGACGTGATCCTGATGGACGTACGGATGCCGAACCTCGACGGGATCGAGGCGATCAAGCAGTTGCCGACGCACAGAGTGCTGGTGCTGACAACTTTTGGCCTCGACGACTACATCGTCGAGGCACTCAGGGCTGGGGCCAGCGGATTCATCACCAAGGACGTACCGGCCGACGACCTGGTTCGCGCGGTTCGGGTCGTCGCGGCGGGCGACGCGCTGCTCACGCCGGCGGTGACTCGGCAGCTCCTGGACCGCGTGGCCCGACGGCTGCCTGCGCCGGTCGCCGGAGGCCCGCAGATGCTCGAGGTCCTCATCGATCGCGAGCGCGAGGTGTTCGAGCTGCTTGCACGAGGGCTGTCGAACGCGGAGATCGCGGACGCGCTGATCGTCGGCGAGGCGACCGTCAAGACGCACGTTTCCAATGTGCTGATGAAGCTCGATCTGCGGGACCGCGTACAGGCCGTGGTGCTGGCTTACGA
>CATPBV010000057.1 GCA_955652345.1 uncultured Solirubrobacteraceae bacterium
CCGCAGGGGGGGATCGCCACCGGCCCTCGAGGGGTGCGCTGGCTCTCGACGTGCACGCTAGCTCTCAACACTCATCGGAAGTTCCGCGCGGTATCAACGCGCTACGCATCGCGAGCGCCCCGCCCTCTGAGGAGGAGCTGAAGCGCGACGCCCGGCAATACCGCCGCGTGTATCGAGAGATTGACCGGCTGCTCGATCAGGGCCGACTGTCAGAGGCGCGCGCGCTCAACGAGGAGGCACGCATCCTCTCCCAGCGGCTGTACCACCGCAATAGCCGACGCGACGCCAGCATTCCCGCACTTGCGTCCGATGCGGGATTCGAATGGAGCCGGTTTTGCGGGCACTGCGGCGCCGCGTCCGCGATCGAGACTCCGGCGCCCGTGGCTCGGGTCTGCGGAGTGTATGGGCTGGGGGTGCTGCTTGAGGCCCGCTCGGATGTCGTTCCCGGCGTCGATGACGCGTTCTTGGTGGTCGACTCCTCGCTGTCGGTGCAGGCCATCTCGCGGCGGGCTGAGCTCGCGCTCGGGGTCCGAGAACAACGGGCGGTCACCCGTCACCTGACCGAGCTGCTGATCCCAGCTGGGGTAGAGGACCAACGGGTGCACGGGCTCGCCGTCGCGATCACGTGCGCGGCTGGAGGCGAGCAGGACCCAGTGCGTGTGTTCGTGCGCCCCGCCAGCACCTTTGGCGTGCGGCTCCAAGCCCGAATCGCGGCATGCGGCCCGCCGCCGGCAGCATTGCTCGTACTTGAGTAACTCCCAGGTCTATTCGAGCCGATCCGCACTCGCCATCGCCTGCCACCGGCAGCCACGCGACCGTCCGCTTCCACCACCTGCGCGACAAGTTCGGCACCCGGATGATCGCCAAGGCCGACATCCACCGCGTCCAGTAGTGGATGAGCCACGCCGACATCCAGACGACGATGCGCTACCTGCACTACGCGCCGCGCGAAGACGATGCGGCGCTGGTGGCCGAGGCGTTCAGCCTTGACGAAACGCCGGCCGCCGCCGAGAGACAAGCGTAGTGCCGCGGATCAGCTTCCCCTACGGGATCACGATCGCGATGTTCTGGGACGAGCGTGACCATCCGATCGCGCACTTCCACGCCGAGTACGGCGGCCAGACCGCGTCAATAGCGGGTGTCCGTCGCTTCTCAACCTGCACGGGTGGACTGACGGATACCCGCGACCCCAAGCCGCTCGCGCACCGCGATCCCGCGGGGCGGCTTTTCCTGTTGAAACTGCCGGCGAAAGCACACGTCCACGCGGCTTTGGAGACCTGACCAATCGCTCGGCGCGACTCGAACGCGATACGGGTTCCCCGTTGGCAGGTCATAGTCGAACGACGTATAGTCGCCGACTGGAGATGCCACGGCTGGATGCTGCTAGGCGTTATCTCGCCATTGTGGGGGCTGACCGCCTCATGAGCCTTCGCGCGGTCGCAGTGGCGCTCGCGGCGGTGGGGCTCGTCGCTTGTGGCGGTAGCGGCGGCAGCTCGACGTCCGTTTCCGGAGTAAAGGGAGCGAGCGAGGTCGTCGCGGCCCCGGTTTCAACGCCCGGCAATAACCCGTTCACACCCAAGGCGGGAACCGACAGGCCGGGCGTGCGGCCCCCAGCTTCGGCCGGTAGCTCGAGTGGTGGGCTAGTCAGCTACAACGCTTCGATTCCCGGGCTCTACGGCGGCACGCGCAACTACGCGAGCTGCGACAAGCCGCAGCTCGTCACCTTCCTCGAGCAGAATCCCGCCAAGGCCTCGGCGTGGGCCACCACACTCGGAATCCAGACCACTCAGATCTCCCAGTACGTCTCGGGGTTGACAGACGTGATCCTGCGCACAGATACGCGGGTGACCAACCACGGGTATGTCAACGGAGTGGCCGATCCGATCCAGTCGGTGCTGGAAGCCGGGACGGCCGTGCTCGTGGACCAGTACGGACGGCCGGTCGTCAAGTGCTATTGCGGCAACCCCTTGACGCCGCCGGTGCTGTACTCGAGTCCCGTCTACACCGGGCCGCTCTGGGTCGGCTTCAGCACGACGCAGATCACGATCATTCAGCAGTCGACAACGATCATCAACCAGTTCACGCTCTACGACCCGAGCACCGGGATGGAGTTCACTCGTACTCCGAACGGCCCCGACGGCCGGTACATCAGCCCCCGATCAACTACGACGACCGGACCACAGGCGACCACGCCGACCAGCCCTGGTTCGACCCCGACGCAACCACCGCCCACCCAGACCACTTCAACCACAGCCCCCACCGAGAACCCATCCGTTTCGCTTTCCCCCAACCCGGTCGTCCAGGGCGGCACGGTGACACTCAGCGCGTCCGGGTTCGCCCCAGGGGCGTCCCTTCAGATAACCGTCAATCGGCCTGACGGCGTCGTCGAGCACTACCCGATGTCGGTTGGAGCCGACGGCACCGGGACCTACACGTTCTCGAACGCCGCGGGAAACGCGCCCCTCGGCACCTACAACGTGACCGTCACCAATCTGGCTACAGGGGCCTCGTCTTCGGCCTCGGTCGACGTGCTGGCGTCGCAGACGACTTCCACCAGCACGTAGCGCCAGCGCAATCCTTTCCGCCGGCTTCAGTACTCGCCACCCGAGGTCAGAATCGAAACTCGGTGATCTTGCCGTCTTGAGTCGCGACCCAGACCGAGTTGCCGGCGAGGGCGAGCGCGACGGGTGGGCTGCCGAAGGCGACCGTTCCGGTCACCGCGGGCGAGCCCGTGTTCGTGATCCGGTACAGCGTCTTGGCGCTCTTGCTGATCGCCCAGACGTAGGGGCCGGGATCGGTGGCCGCGATCGCGTCGAGCTCCGATGAGATTGCTTTGTCGGTGTTGACACGAAGCTTGTTCGGTCGAGGATCGAAGCGGGTCACGTGGCCGTTCGCATGCGCGGTCCACACGCCTTGATCGAAGGTCACCGAGACTGGATCGGGGCCGACGGGGAATGCTGTGCTCGAGCCGCTGGTGTCGAGGCTGACCCGGATGAGGCCGTTGTCGGCGCCATTTGTCGCCCACACCCAGGCCTCGCCCCAGCCGATGCTCGTTGCTGGGGGATTGCTCTTGGCCGGCGTCCCGATGACCGCACCCCCGGGCGCTACATGAGTAATGGCGCCGCTGGAGTCGGCGACCCAGGCGGAGCTGTTGTGCGGATCGACCGCGATTGCGGTTGGAGTCCCCGGGAGCGTGCGGACCGCGACCTGTTCGCCGTTTCCGTTGAACTGAGCCAGCGACCCCTGGGCCGTTCCGGCCACCCACAGAGCGCTAGGGCCGGCAGCGATCGCCGTCGGGATGCCGCCCGTCGCCAGGATCCGCGGCGTGCCGGTGTTCGGATCCAAGCGAACGAGCTCACCGCGGTCGGGTAGGGAAACCCAGACGTTCTGCGCATCGGCGGAAATCGCGCCAGGCGGGCTCGACAGATCGATCGTCAATCCTTCGCTGAGTCCGCTGCCCTGGATCGCGACCTTGTTGGGGGCTGAGCTAAACGTCGGCGTTGACGTGCCGCCGGCGTTGCCAGGATGGCCTCCTGGGATGAGTGCCAGAGCGAGCACTCCTGCCCCGGCGAGCAGGGCAATGGGTACTACCCAAACGGCCAGCAACCGGCGGGGTCTCCGCGCGACGCGTTTCCGGTCGTCGCCGGTAATCGTCGGGGCCGGGCTCGGCGCGGTCGGCTCGGTGACCGATGTGACCAGCTCCGTTACCGCCGCGGCCGTCTCGGCTGACGACCCGCTGGGGGCGGTCACCGCCGCGGCCGCATCGGTCACGGCCGGTGACGTCCGGAGCTTGGTGACGGCCGGCTGATGCTTGCGCTCGGCCGCGCCCCGCGCGTCGGTCTCTAGCTCGTGGAGCACCTGCCCTAGTGCAACGGTGAGCTCGCTTGCGGACCCGACACGATCTTCCGGACGCTTGGCCATGGTCAAGGCGATGATCGCGTCAAGCTGCTCGGGAATACCGTCGACCTCCTCCCGGGCCGACGGGATCGGATCGTTTAGGTGCGCGAACATCCTCGAGACATCCGTCGGTCGGTCAAACGGCACATGGCCAGTGACCGTCTCGTACAACATGCAGCCGAACGCGTAGATGTCAGACGGGGCTTCTCCCCTGCCACCCTTGATCCGCTCGGGCGCGGCATAGTCGGCCGTGCCCACGAACTGGCCAGTGCGCGTCAGCGACTCGCCGTCTGTCCGGCGGGCAATCCCGAAGTCGGTGAGGTAGATGTGACCCTCGTCTTCCTCCTCCTCCTCGCCCCGTGTGATCAGTACGTTGGCTGGCTTGATGTCACGGTGGACCAAGCCGCGCCTGTGGGCGGCCGCCAGCGCCGAGGCGACCGGTCGCAGAAGCCTGAATATTGGTACACGGTGTATCACACGCTGTTCTGGCTCGACCTGTACCTGACCGGCGCGGATAAAGGCTTCAACCCGCCAGCGCCCTTCGGGCTTGAAGAGCTCGACCCGGCCGGCGTGCTGCCAGAG
>CATPBV010000058.1 GCA_955652345.1 uncultured Solirubrobacteraceae bacterium
CACATCACGGGACCCAACCGAACGCTGGCGCAGGACCTGCCGTTCGCCGTCGACCAGCTCGTCGAGATCGCGATCAGGGCCCTCTCGCCGGCGGTCAACGACACGTTCACCGCGATGACCTGCATCGACTGGCTGGGGGAGAGCCTGTGCAAGATCACGACCCGATGGCATCCGATTCGCGTCCACCGAGACAGCGCCGGATACGTCCGGGTGATAACCGCACACGTCAGCTATGAGCGTCTCGTCGAGCGGGCGTTCGAGAAGATCCGCCAGGCTGGTCGCGGGATGCCGGCGGTGATGATCCGCCAGCTCGAGGCACTGACCAAGATCATCGACCACACGAGCACGTCCACACAGCGCGAGCTGCTGCTCGCGCAGGCGGCGATGATCCTCAAGTCCACCGAGGAGTCGGTCCCGGAGCCGGCCGATCGTGCCGACGTCAAGCGTGAGTACGACGAGGTGATCGAGGCGGCGTCTCGGGCCGGTGCCCTTCGCGCCGTGGAGTCGGCGCAGTCGACCGCGGGCACGGCGGACCATACGGCCTAGCGCCGGGAGATCAGGCCGCGAACCGGTAGCCGACCCCCGGATCGGTTCGGATGTATCTCGGCGTTCCCGCGGGTTCGATCTTGCGCCGCAGGTTCGCGATGTGCGCCCGCAGTACCTGCGTGTCATCAGCGTACCCGGCGCCCCACACCGACACCAGCAGCTGCCTGTGGGTCATGAGCCTGCCGCGGTTGCGGACCAGCTGCCGGAGTAGCTCGAATTCGGTCGGCGTGAGATGCACTTCGGAGCCGCCGACCGCCACTGCCCGGCGGGCAAGGTCGATCTCGAGGCCGTCCACGCTGACTACCGCCTCGTCCGGTTCTGGTGCGATCCGCCGCAGGTTCGCCTCCAGGCGTGCGATCAGTTCCCGGGGTCCGAACGGCTTCGTCACGTAGTCATCGGCGCCGGCGGCCAACGCCCGCACCTTGGCATCTTCGTCGCCGACCGCTGACAGCACGATCAACGGCATGTCGCTCCACTCGCGAAGCCGTCGGCATACATCGATGCCGTCGCCATCGGGCAGCACCAGGTCGACGATCGCGGCGTCGGGCCGCCGCACGGCGGCGACGTCGAGGGCCTCTTCTGCGGTGCTGGCCGGCAGCGCTTCGAAGCCGGCGTCACGGAGAATCACCCGGAGGGCCCGCAGGATCTGCTGCTCGTCGTCGCAGACGAGAACCCGCGGCCTGTCTTGGCGCACCGCCTGCGAGCTCATGCCGGCACGGGCGTGGGCTGGCGTTGCACGATCGGCAGCGATACGACGAAGCTGGTGCCCTGACCGGGGAGGGACTGCACCGAGATCTCGCCGCCGCCGAGCTCGACGAAGCCCCTGGCGATCGCCAGTCCCAGCCCAGATCCGGTCCACTCATCGACGCCCGGTCGCCTTGCGCGG
This sequence comes from uncultured Solirubrobacteraceae bacterium, assembly GCA_955652345.1. Lineage (GTDB taxonomy): Bacteria > Actinomycetota > Thermoleophilia > Solirubrobacterales > Solirubrobacteraceae > Palsa-465. Next base: position 1,433 of record CATPBV010000058.1, read on the forward strand.
TAGAACGGCTCGAAGATGCGATCGTGGTCCGCGGGGTCGATCCCCGGTCCCTGGTCCACGACGTGGACGACGACCCGGTGACCGCTGCGGCGGGCGTGCACCGACACCGGCAAGCCTCGCGAGTAGCGCCTCGCGTTTTCGAGCAGGTTGGCGAAAGCGCGCTCGAGCTGGGCGGCATCGGCAAGGATCTCGGGGACCTCGGGATCGATCGTGACCCGCACCTCGCCCGGTCCGGTGAGTCCCTCGCGTGCCGCCGCCAGGACGTCCTCGAGCGAGACCCAGTCCCGGCGCGGCTCGGCCTTGCCGGCTTGCAGCCTCGAGAGATCGAGCAGCTTGTCCACGAGCGAAGCCAGGCGGGTGCCCTCCTCGACGACGGCGTCGCTCAGCTCGATCCGTTCGTTGTCCCTCAGCTCGCCGGTCCCGAGTGCGTGCCCGGCCGCGACGATCGCTGTGAGGGGCGTTCGCAGGTCGTGCGAGACCGCTCGGAGCAGCGCGGTCTTGACGTCGTCGCTGCGGCGAAGCGCCTCGGTGCGCACCGCCTCTGCCTGCATCGCGTCCCGGCGAAGCGCGATCGCGACCAGCGCGCCGAGAGCGGGCGCGAGCTGGCGGCGCAGCCGCTCGATCGCGGGGGCTGGAAGAGCGCTCGGCACGAGCAGCGTCGCGATCTGCTCGCCGCTCGTCGTCCGCAGTGGAAGCGCGATCCGCCGGTGGTCGCCCGAGACCATCCCCAGCTCGATCGCGGCGGACGAGATCCCGAATCCCTCGGCCACCCGCCGCGAGGCGACGCCGAGCGCGCTGCCGGTCGCGGACCCACCGAGCAGCTCCCGCGCCAGGGCGGCGGCGAGATCCGCCTCCCCGCGGCGGCGTTCTGACTCCACCGCCGAAGCGCGCGCCAGTTCGGCGATCGCGGACACGGCCACAGCGACGACCGTGAACGCGCCCAGCGAGACCCAGTTGCGGGAGTCGGCGATCGTGAACGTGCCCACCGGGGGGATGTGGAAGAAGTTGAAGGCCGCCGCGCTCAGCAGCGCCGTCGAGAGGCCGAACGCCAGGCCCCAGTACGCCGAGACGAGCAGCACAGCCGGCAGGTAGACGATGCTCAGCGAAACGACCGGAGCGACCTGCGCGAGGGGGTAGACCGCGGCGGTGCAGGCGGCGACGGAGCCGACGACGACGGCGATCCCGACCGAGGGTCGGGGTCGAACCCGTACAAGCGACCATCGAGGCCGTACGCGCATTTCCTTCAGCTTACGTCTAGGCGAACCCGGTCCCGGAATACGACGCGGGTGGCGCCGAGTCGCCCTGTGCCGAGGCGATCTGCGCCAGCAGCGCCGAGGGGCTGGTGCCGGGGAGCACCGTCAGCCTGGGGAGCCGATACGGATCGCCCCTCTGCCCCGCGAGGCCCGCAACGGTCGTCATCGCGCCGGTGTAGCCGGCCGCCTTGACCGCCGCGATGACGGTCGGGTCATAGTGGCCGAGCGGGTAGCAGAACCAGTTGACCGGGACCCCGTAGCGCTGGTGCAGAAGCTGCCGCGAGGAGGCCACCTCGGTCTGAAGCTCGCCCGGGCCGACGGCGATCAGGTCTCTGTGGCTCACACTCTGGGTGTCGATCTCCCAGCCCGCGGCGATCAGTCCGCGTATCTCCGTGTCGCTGATACCGCCCTCCGAGGGCGAGAACCCGCTCACGACGAGGCTCTCGTCGCCGACCCAGCCGAGCGCTTTGAGCACCGGGAGCGCGTTCGCGTATTGCGAGTGGTAGCCGGTGTCGAACGTCAGGACGATTGGCTTGCCGGGGCCGAGTGAGGTGCCGTGGCTCCAATGGCTCTCGAGCTGATCGAGCGTAACGGCATGCCAGCCCGCGGCCTTGAGCGCCTGCATCTGCGCGCTGAACTGATCTTGCGGGACGTACAGGCTCGGGTTGGACGCGCCCGGCGGTTGCGACGCGACGACGTGATACATCAGCACCGGGACGGTGCCGGTCGCAGCGGTCGGGGTCGTGCTCGTGTGCGTCGCCGGTGTCGTGGGGCTTCGCGACGCGTGCGTGGCCGAAGTCCGGGCGCGGGTCGAAGTCCCGCCCGGAGGCCCGAACGCGATCAGGAAG